>NZ_JBEPEQ010000053.1:0-39910 GCF_040300925.1 Micromonospora sp. NPDC000207 | reverse complement strand
CGGGCTGGCGGGCCGACACCCTGCCCGCCGGGGTGGTCCGCCCGGTCGACCTGGCCGAGGCGGTCTCGCTGGCCATCGCCCTCTGTGACTCCCTCGAACAATCCTCGTGACCGGCCCTGCCGGTACCGGGGGTGCCTCCACTAGCGTCTGAGGGTCCGCGCACCCGACCCCTCGGAGCGATGATGTCTCGCGCCGCCCTCGTGTCCGCTTTCTGCCTGCTACTGATCGTCACCGGCTGTGGGCAGGCCGGCACCGGACCCGACCCGGCAGCGGCCCCGCCCACCCCGGCGCCCGCACCGTCGACGCCCCCCACGCCGGCCGCCAGCCCGAGCCCGACCCACAGCACCCCGCCGGCCCCGGTCCGCGCGCGTCCCACCGGCCTCCCCGCCGGCCTGCGCAAGACCACAGGGGTACGCGAGGTCGCGCTGACCTTCGACGACGGCCCCGACCCGAAGTACACCCCGACCGTTCTCGACCAGCTCCGCGAGGCGAAGGTGAAGGCGACCTTCTGCGTCATCGGCAAGCGGGCCGAGCGGTACCCGGAGTTGGTGGCCCGGATCGCCCGTGAGGGGCACCAGCTCTGCAACCACAGCTGGGACCACGACATGGACCTGGGCCGACGGCCGAAGGCCGCCATCCGCGCCGACATGAGACGGACCAGCGCCGCCATCCGTGCCGCCGTACCGGACGCGAAGATCCCGTTCTACCGCCAGCCGGGCGGCAGGTGGAACGCCGAGGTGGTGGCGGTCGCCAAGCAGCTGGGGATGCGCTCACTGCACTGGACCGTCGACCCGCAGGACTGGGCGAAGCCCACCGCCACCACCATCGCCAAGCGGATCAAGAAGGCCGCCCGCCCCGGCGCGGTCGTCCTGCTGCACGACGGCGGGGGTGACCGGGCCCCGACAGTGGCCGCCTGCCCCCGGGTGATCATCGACCTCAAGACCCGGTACGGCATCACCAAACTGCGCTGACCTGCGGTTTTGTACGGCCGAACGGGGTCACCCGTACCGGTTTTGTCGACCGGCACCCGATCACGTATGCTTTGCAAGCCTCCGGCGGGGCCGGATGGGAGCAAGTCCGCCAGAACTTGCGAGTGTGCAATGATGGCGGGGCCGCCCTCATCGTCTAGCGGCCCAGGACGCCGCCCTTTCAAGGCGGTAGCACGGGTTCGAATCCCGTTGGGGGCACGGTCCGGCTTCGGCCGGATGCAACAGAGCAAGGTCCTGTGGAGCAGTTGGAGTGCTCGCCGCCCTGTCAAGGCGGAGGTCGCGGGTTCAAGTCCCGTCAGGACCGCAACGCTACGCCGCGTGCACCTTGCGCGGCGTTCTGCGTATCGGCCCACGGTCCCCACAGGCAGTTCACCTGCTCACCGGGTAGCATGAGCCGAGATCAAGGCCAGGTAGCTCAGTTGGTACGAGCGTCCGACTGAAAATCGGAAGGTCGGCGGTTCGACCCCGCCCCTGGCCACATAGCCTTTCGCCGGGCTACCAAGATCCCCACTAGCGGAAACGCCGGTGGGGATCTTTGCTTTCCCGACCCCAGACCCCCAGATGCCCCTGGTGTGTTGCAGGGCGGCGGGGGCGGGCGTTTGGGTAGATTCGGACTTATGGCGCAGAAGGGGACATCGGTTCGGCAGGAGGTGGGTCCGGCCTCGGTGCGAAGTGTGCTGCTCGTGCCGGTTCCGGTGGAGCGGGCCTTCGAGGTCTTCGCCGAGGAGTTGGCCGACTGGTGGATCCGGGACTACACCTGGTCGGGGTCGGCGGCGCTGGTGGAGTTGGGGATCGAGCCGCACACCGACGGGATGCTCTACGAGATCGGGCCGTACGGGTTCCGGGCCGACTGGGGTCGGGTCCTGGTCTGGGAGCCGCCGTACCGGCTGGTCTTCACCTGGCAGATCGGGCCGGACCGGGCACCGGTGCCGGACCCGGAGCGGGCCAGCGAGGTGGAGGTGCGTTTCCGCGCGGACGACTCCGGCGACACCGTGGTGGAGGTGGAGCACCGGCACTTCGAGCGGCACGGCGAGTCGGGTGAGGGCTACCGGGAGGCGCTCACTGCCGGATGGCAGGAGCTGCTGACCGGCTACCACCGCTCCGTGACCCGCTGACCCGACACCGCAGCCCTCGGCACCACCCGGGACACCGACACCGCAGCATCCCGCACCGCACCTTCAACCGTCGGTTGCCGGGCTTCGGCCGGGGAGTTGGCGGGCCGACGACGGGGTGGGGACCCGTCTCCCGCCCAGGTCGGCGCGGCGGCCCGCCTCGGTACCGGTGGCGAACCCGCCGCCGGCCAGTCGGCGGCGTGGGGCCGTACGCAGTCGGGGGTAGGCCTCCGCGACCCGCCGCTGCACCCGGTCGGCCCGGTCGACGAGCACCAGGGCGTACGACTCGCCGGTGACCTGCCCGGCGGCCGTCTCCTCGGCGGCCCGGAGCCGTTCCCCGACGGTCTGGGCGAAACCGGCCAGCCAGGTACGCCGGAAGGCGGCGACGTGGACGCCCCGTGGCACGGGGGTGCCGGCGAGCCCCTGTGCGGCCTGCACCAGCAGCGAGGTGAACAGGACGTCGACCCGTTCCAGGTCGCTGGCGAAGCCGAACAGGTGCATCTCGAAGCCGCTGCCGTTGCGACGGCGTACGCACCGGCACCGCATGGGGTCGGCGACCGCGGCCAGCAGTCCGGCCTTGTCCCTGGCGTACGGGGCGGGGACGTCGACCATCCGGTCACCGACCGGGTCGGCGGCCGGGTCACGGGCGGCGAGCAGGGCGTTGTCGACTCCGTACCGGGCGATGAGGTCGGTGGCCTTGGCGGTCAGCGCGGCGGACTCGGCGGGGGTGCAGGCCGGGTCCTCCGCCTTGGCCAGCAGCTTGCGGACCTTGCTGAGCATCGCCTCGGACATGGCAACAGAGCTACCACACCCCCTGGACGAGCCCGGGAGCGACAGGCGATACATCGACGCGTACCATCGTCTCGGCACGCGGTCCGTCCACTACGGACGGTTGTTCGAGCATCTGGAGGTGGGCATGTCCGTCACTGTCACCCGGGCACTGGCCGGAGCCGTCGCGTTGACCGTCGCCACCATCGGTGGTCCGGCCGGGGCGGCACCGTCGGGGGGCACCGCCGAGGCGGCACCGGCCGAGGTCATCGCCGAGGTCGGGGCGCAGAACCAGTTCGCCACCACCTCCACCTGTTACGGCGGGTCGGTCCGCTCGTTCTTCCAGGTCGCCGGCTGGGGCGGCAGCGCCGGGCCGTACCGGGCGTCCACCCGGTGCAAGGACGTCAACGTACGCAACGCGAGCCCCTTCCCGGTCGACGCCTGCGTGGTCTTCGTCGACAAGACCAGCAAGTGCAACTACTGGACGTACCTGCCCGCCAAGTCGGGCTGGGTGGTGGTCGCCACGAACGTCAAGGACGGGGTCCGGTTCCAGGTCCGGTTCGAGACCCAGCGGTACGAGTACGAGGCCCTGACCTCGCACCACGCCTTCTGATCAGCAGCAGCCCCGCCCCCCGGGTCGTCAGCCGGCTCGGCTGCGCAGGGTCGCCAGGGTCGACCCGGCGAGGGTCTGTAGGCACTCGGGGAGCTGCCCGTCGGCCACCGCCGCCCCGAACAGTGCCTCACCGGTGTCCTGGTCGTGATTGGCGTACGCGCTGACGAACCGGGCCACCCAGCGGGTGTCGTACTCGGCCTCGTCGATGTCCGGGAACTCCAACGAGCAACCCCCGACCGGCACCTCCTCGCCGAGGAGGGTCGCCGCCAGACACCAGGCCATCCCGTACGCCCCGTCCAGGCCGGAACGCTCGACGACGGTGTCGATAGTCCTGGCCACGGCGGCACCGTCACCGTCGAGCGCCGAGTCGAGGATGGCGGTGGCGTCGTCGAACATCTGCCGTGATAGGTCCGTCACTCGCCGCACAGTAGGGCAACGGGTCAAGTGATCACCAGGGGTACCGGGAAAATCACATCAGGTGAGCGGCGCCGCGTGGGGGCGATCTGATCCGCTGCCGCGCTCCCGCCGGTGACCGACGGCACGCTAGTGTGCGCAGCGGACCTTCGCCCAAGGAAGGACGACCATGCTCCCATCCCGCGTCCCCCGCGCCGCCGCACTGGCGGGTGCTGCGGCGCTCCTGCTCGCCACCGTTGCGTGCGGGACGGACGAACCCGAGGAGGCGACCACCCAACAGGTGCGTCTCTACGGCGTAGACGGCAACATGCAGAACTCCTTCCCCGCGCAGTTGAAGGACCGCTCCGGTCTGGTCGACGGGATGAAGGGGACCACTCCCCTGACCCCGCTGCCGGAGGGTTTCAAGGAGCGGCTGCGGGCGGTCGACCCGAAGCTGACCGACTTCCCCTACGCCGGGGAGTCCTACGACGCGGTGGTGATCAGCGCCCTGGCCGCCGAGTTGGCGGGCACCACGGCGCCCCGTGAGGTCGCCCGGCAGATCGTCGGTGTCACGAACGGCGGCAAGCGCTGCGACGACATCCCCACGTGCCTGAAGCTCGCCCGCGACGGCGAGGACATCGAGTACCGGGGGATGTCGCTGAACCGGGCCGGGTTCACCGACGCCGGGGAGCCCTCCACCGCCAGCTACGCCACGCTCCACTTCGACCACGAGAAGATCGACGAGGGCAAGACCGAGTTCGTGGGCGCCGGGGACGAGTCCCGGGCGAGCACCAAGGCTCCGCCGAAGGCCCGGCCGGGTAGCGGCAGCCGGGGCGGCGCTCCGCTCGTCTTCGGCGGGCTGCTGCCGCAGACCGGCGACCTGTCGCTGGCGTACCCGCCGCAGTTGGCCGGGGTCCGGCTGGCGATCCGGGAGATCAACGCAGCGGGTGGCGTGCTCGGGGAGCCGACGCGCTTCATCGAGGGCGACGACGGCACCAATGTGAACGTGGCCAAGGCGACGGTGGCCTCCCACGTCTCCGCCGGCGTGCACGTCATCATCGGATCGGCCGCCTCGGGTATCTCCCGGCAGGTGCTGCCCGACGTGGTGGCCGCCGGCCGGATCCTCTTCTCCCCGGCCAACACCGACGCCGGGTTGAGCGAGGTGGAGGACCAGGGGCTCTACTTCCGTACCGCCCCGCCGGACAACCTCCAGGGTCGGGCGCTCGCCGACGTGATGCTTCGGGACGGGCCGACGAAGATCGCCCTGGTGGCCCGGAAGGACTCGTACGGCGAGGGCCTCCAGGGGTCCGTCCGGGACGAGTTGGAGCGGGCCGGGATGGGCCCCGACCGGGTGAAGCTGCTCACCTACACGCCGCCGGAGAGTGCCGAGGTACCTGTCGACTTCTCCTCGGGTGCCCTGGACATCAAGGACTTCGGGGCGGACGCGGTGCTGGTCATCGGGTTCGCCGAGTCGGCCCAGGTGATCATGGCCCTCGACGACGCCGGGCTCCGCATCACCGACGACGACTGACGCACTGCCTCGTCGGCGACGTGCCCGGGCACGGGCAGTGTCGACGAGGTCCGGAGAACGGAGGGCGGGGACGCCGTCGGCGGCGACCGCGGCGTCCCCGCCGACGTTCACTACGGCGACCGTCGGCTCCGGCTCCGGTCGAGGAACTCGGTCATCCGGCGGTGCTTCTCCTCGTCCTCGAAGAGGACCGCCTGGCTGACCAGGTCCAGGTGGGGGTGGGCGGCCGGTGGGGCGTCCACAGCCAGCTTGGTCAGCCGCAGCGCCAGCGTCGAGCCCTTGGAGATCTCGTCGAGCAGTCCGTGCGCTGTGGGCATCAGCTCGGCCGGGTCGGCGACCACCCGGTTCACCAGCCCGATCCGTAGCGCCTCGGCGGCGTCGACCCGTCGCCCGGTGAAGAGCAGCTCCTTGGCCCGCGCCTCGCCTACCAACGCCGGGAGCCGGTGGGTGGCCCCCGCCCCGGCCAGGATCCCCAGTCGCACCTCGGGCTGGCCGAACACCGCCCGGTCCGTGCACACCCGCAGGTCGCAGGCGTACGCCAGCTCCGCGCCGCCGCCCAGCGCCGGCCCGTCCACCGCCGCCACCGTCGGCAGGGGCAGGGCGCGGACCCGGGCGAAGACGGCCGAGTTGATCGCGGCGAGGGCGTCGGACCTGCCGCGTTCGCGCAGCTGCCCGATGTCGGCCCCACCCGCGAAGATCCCCTCGACGCCACCGGTGAGCAGCAGGAGTCGCGGCCGGGCCTCCAACTCGGCGCAGACCTGGTGCAGGGCGGTCACCAGGTCGGCGTCGATGGCGTTGCGCTTCTCGGGGCGGTCGAGGGTGACCACCAGCCGGTCCGGCTGCTCCTCTACTCGCAGGCCGCCTCCGCCGGTCGGGGCCGGGGCGCTCATCGGGTCACCTCCCCGGCCGTCGTCGGGGCGTCGACCCGGCGGCCGTCGACCCAGCGGTAGAAGCCCTCGCCGCTCTTGCGACCCAGCCGACCGGCGGCCACCATCTCCTCAAGCAGCGGCGGCGGGGCGAAGCGGTCACCGTACGCGGCCTGGAGCGTCCGGGCGATGTCCAGTCGGACGTCCAGCCCGACGAGGTCGGTCAACTCCAGCGGGCCGACGGGATGCTTGTAGCCGAGGACCATCGCCTTGTCGATGTCCGCCGCGTCGGCCACCCCGTCGGCGAGCATCCGGATCGCCTCCAGGCCGAGGGTCACCCCGAGCCGGGAGGTGGCGAAGCCGGGCAGGTCGCGTACGACGACGGGGTCCTTGCCCAGGCGGCGGGCGAGCGCGACGGCCGCGACGGTGGTCTCGTCGGCGGTGGCCGGGCCGACCACGATCTCCAGCAGCGGCATCGCCCAGACCGGGTTGAAGAAGTGCAGTCCGAGGAAGCGGTCCCGGTGCTCGATCCCCTCGGCCAGGTCGGTGATGGGGATGCTGGAGGTGTTGCTGCCCAGCAGGGCCGGACGCAGGCCGGCGGCTGCCCGGAGGACCGCTCGTTTGAGGTCCAGCCGTTCCGGGACCGCCTCGACCACCACAGCGGGCTCGGGGGCGACCTCGGCGAGCCCGCCGACCACTGTGAGCCGGTCCCGGTGTGCGCCCGCCTCGTCGACTGTCAGCTTGCCCCGCTGCACGGCCCGGTCCCGGAGATCCCCGAGGCGGTCACGGGCCGCTGCGGCCCGCTCCGGGTCCACCTCCACCAGTTCCACCCGGTATCCGGCCCCGGCGGCCACGTACGCGATGCCGAGGCCCATCGTGCCGGCTCCGACCACGACACAACGATCGCCGGTGGCACCACGGGGATCGCCCGGGTCAGGCCGCTCGCTCCACTCGTTCATGGGGCGACCCTATGCAGCCACGACCCGACAGCGCTGCCCGGGGCGTCGGGCCTGCGGGATCACGCGGCCACGCTCCGTGGGGACCTGTCGCGTCGGCCTGTCATGATCGGGTTCCGTACCGGCAGGCGTGGGGACGGACCGGATCGGGTACAGACGGCGGTCAACAGAGGGAAGGGACGACCCGACATGAGCCAGGCACCGGAGATCCTGCCGAGCACCGACCCGGCGGAGAGCACCGAGACGGTGGACACCCGAGGCGACGAGCGGATCGAGCTGCTGCGCGCGGACACCAACAACGACGGACGGACCGACGTCTGGGTGGTGGACACCGACGGCGACGGCAAGGCCGACCTGTTCCAGTTCGACACCGACGGCGACGGCAAGGTCGACGTCACCATGGTCGACCTCAACGAGGACGGCACCCCGGACGAGGTGGTCGACGGTGACGGCGGGCTCCCGCCCGAGCAGCTTCCCCCCACCGTCCAGGTCTGACCTGCTGTGGCGTCCCACCCGCTTGCGGTAGTACGCGCGGCGGGCGGGTGGGAGCTTGCGCGGGCCCGGTGAGGGCTGCGGGGGTGGGTGGGAGCTGCGCGGGCCGGTGAGGGCTGCGGGGGGCCGGTCCACCGGCGGTGCCGCACCTGTGTCCCCGGCCACCGCCCACGAACCGGGACACCGGGCGGAGGACCGAGCCGTACCCTGACGGCATGACCACGTTGGATCGCCTGTCGGCGGAGAAGTACGTCCTGGTGACGACGTTTCGTAAGGACGGTCGGGCGGTGCCGACCCCGGTCTGGGCGGTCCGGGACGGGGACGCCCTGGCGGTCTGGTCGGCGGCCGACGCGGGGAAGGTCAAGCGGATCCGGCGCAGCGGCGAGGTGACGGTGGCCCCCTGCGACGTGCGGGGGCGCCCGCACGGTCCGGCAGTGCCGGGGCACGCCGTCCTCTGCGACCAGGCCGACAGCCGCCGGATCCGACAGTTGATCAAGGAGAAGTACCGGCTGCTCGGCCGACTGACGATGCTCGGTAGCCGGATGCGTCGGGGCGAGGCCGGCACCGTCGGGATCCGGATCACGTTCGCCGCCGAGTGACAGGGCGGCGAGCGCTCCTCCGGACACGAATCAGGGGCGGCGGATGATCTCCGCTGCCCCTGAAATGTGAAACTGGTGAAGCGCTTCCTGTCAGTCGCCCTGCCGCTGCTGGGGGATCTGCCCCTGCAACAGGGCTCGAACCTCCGACTCCCGGTAGCGGCGGTGGCCTCCGAGTGTCCGGATGGCACTGAGCTTGCCCGCCTTCGCCCACCGGGTCACCGTCTTCGGGTCGACACGGAACATCGACGCCACCTCGGCCGGTGTGAGCAGCGGCTCTGGTTCGTGCGTTCGCGATGCCATCGGTCACTCCTCCACATGTATAGACATCGGCCGGGGTCCCGCCGGCCGACGCGTCTCCCATGGTCCGGCTAGTCCCCGATGTCCGACATGGGCCGAACGGCCGAAGGTCCCTAGACGGACGGATGAACCATGCCCGATTTATACGACTAATACACCCCAGAAAGTACCTTATTCGGACTCATAATCACGGTTCGTGATGCGTCAGCTACGAGCCCGCCTCGGGTTCGGGCGGGTTTACTGGCTGTTTTGTGACTAGTTGCACCTTTCGAGCAGCTGCACCGCCCGCCACCGGGCCACCAGCTTGTCGTACGCCGCCGAGGCCTCGTCCGCCTCGCCCTTCGACAGCCCCGCGAGCCCCGCCGCGACCAGTTCCGGCGAGTCGTCGGCGGCCAGGGTCTCGTCGGACAGCAGGTGCACCAGGCCGCCGTAGTCCAACTCCACCACCGAGTGCGGGTGGAACTCCTCCAACCACCGGGCCGCCTCCTCGACCGCCTCGGTGATCGGCGCCTCCCCGACCGTCTTGGTCAACACCGACAACGCCCGGGACGCCCGCTGACGGGCCTTGGAGATCTCGGTACGGAACCGCAGCGCCCGCCGCCCCGGCGCTGTCACGTGGTCGCGCTCCTCGGCGTCGAAGAGCACGAACCACCGCAGCGGGACCCCCCACGTGGCGATCTGCTCGTGCACCCGGGGCACCCCGTGCTCCAGGACCCGCGCGCCGCTGCGCCAGTCCTCCACCACCGCCTTGGCCTGCCCGGCCAGGATCGGCGGGACGAACGCGTCGGCGAGCACCGGAGGAACCCCCTCGCGGGCGGACAACGCCGCCTCGGCCACCCGGATCCGCAGGTTCCACGGGCAGATCAGCAACGTGTCGTCGGTCTCCACGACGTACGCCTCGTCAGGCAGGTCGGGAAGCCGGGTCCAGCCCGCGCCGAGCGCCTCGATCACCGCCGTCCGTTGCCGGTCGGGCCCCTCCAACGGGGCGACCGCCCGCCCCTGGGCCACGTACCGACGCCAGTACGACTGGCGCTTACGGTCGAAGGCGGTCAGCGGCTCGTACACGCGCAGGTATGAGGCGAAGAGCGACGGCACTGCGCGATCCTCCCACGACTCGGGCTCGGGCCCCACGTCAGCGCCGTCCCCGACCAGGGCGGGGCCCACCCGACGCCCCGGTCCGACGCCGTACCGGCGAGGCGATACTAGGCTCGGTCACACCGGCAGACCCCCGCCGGCATCCCCCGAGGGCGCGTCCCACGAGGACGCCAGCGACACCAGGAGCACGTCATGGGCGTATTCGCCAGCACCGACGACCCGGGTTCCACCGGGCACGAGCAGGTCGTCTTCTGCCAGGACAAGCAGAGCGGCCTGCGGGCGATCATCGGCATCCACTCCACCGCGCTGGGCCCCGCGCTCGGCGGCACCCGCTTCTACCCGTACCCGAGCGAGGAGGCCGCCCTGGCCGACGTGCTCGACCTGTCCCGTGGCATGGCGTACAAGAACGCGCTGGCCGGGTTGGACCACGGCGGCGGGAAGGCGGTCATCTGGGGTGACCCGGAGCAGCTGAAGTCGGAGGCGCTGCTGCGCGCGTACGGCCGGTTCGTCGAGTCGCTGGGCGGGCGCTACTACACCGCCTGCGACGTCGGGACCTACGTCGCCGACATGGACGTGGTGGCCCGGGAGACCAGATACGTCACCGGCCGCAGCGTGGAGCACGGTGGCGCGGGCGACTCGTCGGTGCTGACCGCCTGGGGCGTGTTCCAGGGCATGCGAGCCGCCGCCGAGCACCTGTGGGGCAGCCCGACGCTGCGCGGTCGACGGGTCGGGGTGGCCGGTCTCGGCAAGGTCGGCAAGCACCTCACCGGGCACCTGCTCGACGACGGTGCCCAGGTGGTCGCGACCGACGTCAGTCCGCGCGCCCTGGAGTGGACCCGCACCACGTACCCGCAGGTGGAGTTGGTGGCCGACGCGACAGCGTTGGTCAGCTCCGACATCGACGTGTACGCCCCCTGCGCGCTCGGCGGCGCGTTGGACGACGACACCGTCGCGGCGTTGCGGGCGCGGATGGTGGCCGGGGCCGCCAACAACCAGCTGGCCCACCCGGGGATCGAGAAGCTCCTCGCCGACCGGGGTGTCCTGTACGCCCCGGACTACGTGGTCAACGCGGGCGGGGTGATCCAGGTGGCCGACGAGATCGAGGGGTTCGACTTCGACAGGGCGAAGCTGCGCGCCACCCGGATCTTCGACACCACCCGGGAGATCCTCCGGCTCGCCGACGCCGAGGGCGTTCCCCCGGCGGTGGCCGCCGACCGGCTGGCCGAGCGGCGGATGACCGATGTGGGTCGGCTCCGCTCCATCCACCTCCGCTGACCCCACCGCCCCGGTGATCAAGGCCCGCGCGACCGGACGGCACGGCGCGGTCCCCTTGGTCCCCGCGCACTCCCCGCGCGCTCCCGGGCAATCCCGGGCGCTCCCCGCGCAATCCGCGCGCTCCCCGAAGCGCTCCCTGCGTACTCCTCGACGATTTGAGCGGTACGCCCCGATCAAGGTCTTTCGTGAGGTTCTGTTCGGTGTAACGGGTGGCCCGGGGTCGGACCCTCGCCCGGTACACTCCGTGACGGGTGGGCAACTGCGACTCGCTGAGCCGGCTGTCGGCAACCCGAGGTGCCGAACGGTGGCATCCCCATGTACCGTAAGAGCCACGAGAGATGCCTGACGTCATCGGGGCCCGCCTTCGGGCTGCCCCGAATTCTGTGCGAGGGGGTCGAGCCATGGGGCGCGGCCGTGCTAAGGCCAAGCAGACAAAGGTGGCCCGGGAGTTGAAGTACAACACCCCGAACACCGACCTCGCCGCCTTGCAGCGAGAACTCGGCGGCAGCGGAAAGTCGAACCGCGACTTCGACGACGACTACAAAGTCGACGACGATGACGACGACCATACGGACGACGACCCGGACAACTGGGCCCGTCCGCCCCGCTGACCTCCGGTCACATCTGAGCACGCGGTGAGCTCCGCGTGCTCATGCATGTGCCGACCTGAAGCTGGCGAGCCAGATGCCGACTCGGGGACCTGCCGTTTCAGCAGGTCCCCGAATCACGGCTGACCTCACCGGGGTCGGTTGTTCCAGTTGTAGAACGTCGGGATGTTCTCGAAGTGGTTCCAGGCGCAGACCGCGCCACCACCGTCGCCACCGCCCGCCACCTCGGACCGCACTCGACGTGCCGCCTCGGCCTCGTCCAACAGCGCGTTCAGGCCGACGGCGGCGTCCCTGAACCGCTCCGCGATCAGATCGACGGGCTCCGCCTCGATGCGCTCAGGCTGCCGGTCCCTGGTGGTCTCGGGCATGCTCCAACACTCCCTCCAGTAGGCGGATCTTGCTGTTGCGGCAGTGCTCGGTCTCCGTACCGTCGAAGCGTCGGTGTTCGAAGTAACGGTTGGCCGCGTGGCCGCCACCGCAGAACCCGAAGTACGCACACGACGACCGGCACGCCTCCACACCGGTGAGGAACTCCCCCACCCAGGACGTACCGGACGCGGACGTCAGGATCTCCGCCAGCGGAGCCTGCAACACGTTGCCACTGCTGAAGTCGCCGTACCGGGGGTCGGTGAAGCCGGCCAGCTCCGGTGAGAGGACCGTCACCGACCCGTCGAACCCGACAGTGGGGATCGGGTCCAGTTGCCGGGGCAGGACCGTGTCGGCCGCCCCGTCCAGGGTCGCCGCCACGTACCGCAGCGACCACTCCACCTCCCGCAGGTGGATCCGCGGGTCACGACGCCACGCCGCGACCAGCTCCGCCCAGAACCCGGTCACCGCCGCCCGGTCGTGGGTGTTGTCCCGGAGGTTGACCCCCTCGGTCTCCTCGATGTTGACGCCGAGGACGTCACACCCCAGGGTGAGGAAGTAGTCGTACAACTCGGTGGCGAGCCCCGGCTCGGGTCGGCTGACGACTGCCAGTGCCGAGAACGGCAGCCCGTGTCGCCGCAGCGCCGCCACCCCGCGCAGGATCCGGTCGTACGCCGGCCGCCCGCCCCGGGTGGTCCGCTCGTGGTTGCGCTCCCGGGGACCGTCCACGCTCACGCTCACCCGCATCCGGTGCGCGGCGAAGAACTCGCACCAGGCGTCGTCGATCAGCGTGGCGTTGGTCTGGACGTGCTGCTCGACGTCGCCGTCGAAGGGGGCGATCAGGGCGGCCAGGTGTTCCCGACCCGCCGCGAGCGGCTCACCGCCGTGCCACACCACCGAGAAACGCCCCTGGGTGGCCCACCCGTTCACCGACTCCGCCACCGCCTCGGCCACCGACACCGGCATCCGCCGGTCGGCCGACCGCATCGGCAGATAGCAGTAGGCACAATCCAGGTTGCACAGGGTGGTGGGCTGCATGACGACGTACGACGGCACCGCCGCCATCCCGCGCATCCCGCTGAACGACCTGTCCCGAGCGGCCATCGTCACCTCCGGAGCGCCTGAGGTCACCCCTCAGGCTAGGCGGCGATGGCCACTCGGGTAAGCCCCGATCAGTTGGTCGTACGACCAGCGGGCCGGCTCAGCCCCGGGTGTGCTGCCCGACCATCTGCACCGCACCGGTGCCCTCGACGATCTCGCCGGCCTGCCAGGCGTCCACGCCCCGGCCGGTCAGAGTGGCCAACGCCCGGTCGGCGTCCTCGGCCGACACGATGGCGAACATGCCCACGCCCATGTTGAACGTGGCCTCCATCTCCGGGTCCTCGATCCGCCCCTTGGTCTGGATCAGGTCGAAGATCGGCTGCGGCTTCCAGGTGGAACGGTGCACGACCGCGTCCACGTGCTCCGGCAGGACCCGGACCAGGTTGCCCGGGATGCCACCGCCGGTGATGTGAGACAGCGCCCGGACCTCGGCCTCGGCGATCAGCTTGAGGCAGTCCTGAGCGTAGATCTTGGTGGGGGTGAGCAGCTCCTCACCCAGGGTCCGCTGCCGACCGAAGTCCTCGATCACCACGTCCAGTCGCATCCGGCCGGCACCCAGAAGCACGTGCCGGACCAGGGAGTATCCGTTGGAGTGCAGACCCGAGGAGCGCATCGCGATCACCACGTCGCCCACCTCGACCCGCTCCGGGCTGAGGATGTCGCTCTCCTCGACCACCCCGACGCCGGTGGCGGAGATGTCGTACTCGTCCGGCCGCAGGACGCCCGGGTGCTCGGCGGTCTCGCCACCGAGCAGCGCGCAACCGGCGTACCGGCACCCGTCGGCGATCCCGGCGCCGATCTCGGCCACCCGATCCGGCACCACCTCACCGGTGGCGATGTAGTCGAGCAGGAAGAGCGGCTCGGCACCGCAGGCCACCAGGTCGTCGACGACCATCGCCACCAGGTCGATGCCGACGGTGTCGTGGATGTCGAGCTGCTGGGCGATGACCAGCTTCGTCCCCACCCCGTCGGTCGAGGAGGCGAGGATCGGGTTCTTGTACTTCGTCGTGTCCAGCCGGAACAGCCCGGCGAAGCCGCCCAGGTCGCCCATCACCTCCGGCCGCCGGGTCTGGCGCACCTTCGACTTGAGCAGCTCGACCGCGCGGTCACCCGCCTCGATCGAAACCCCGGCGTCGGCGTAGGAGACCGTACGTTTGCGGCCGGGGCGGCCGGTGCCGGCCGTCCAGGGCTGACGGTCGCCGCCGGCGCCGGTCGGGCTGCTTCCTGCGCCGCTGCGCTCGGACACGTGCGTCACGGTTCTCCCCTTTGTGGTTCTCGCGGTGCCGGTCGTCGGCGGCGGTCGGGCCGGTCGGCCCGAGGCACCGTCGCCGTCGCGGGTTGTCGCGCGGGTGCTGCTACGAGTGGTGCGGTGCCCCGCCGCCGGGGGTGGCGACGAGCTCTTCGATGACGTGCTGCGGAGCCTCGGACGACCCGGTCGTGACCCGACGCCCGATACCTTCGAGCAGATGTTTGCCGATTTGGTTCCCGGCCGGCAGATCGATCGGGTACTCCCCATCGAAGCACGCACGGCAGAGCCGGCTCTTCGGCTGCTCGGTCGCCGCGATCAGCCCGGGGAGGGAGACGTACCCCAGCGTGTCGGCACCGATCGACCGTCGGATGCCCTCGTTGTCCAACCCGTTGGCCAACAGCTCGGCCCGGGTGGCGAAGTCGATACCGTAGAAACAGGGCCAGGTCACCGGCGGCGAGGAGATCCGTACGTGCACCTCCAGCGCACCGGCCTCGCGGAGCATCCGGACGAGGGCCCGCTGGGTGTTGCCCCGCACGATCGAGTCGTCCACCACGACCAGCCGCTTGCCCCGCACGTTCTCCCGCAGCGGGTTGAGTTTGAGCCGGATACCGAGCTGACGCAGGGTCTGGGACGGCTGGATGAAGGTGCGCCCCACGTACGGGTTCTTCACCAGACCGGAGCCGTACGTGATGCCGGAGGCCTCCGCGTACCCGATGGCGGCCGGGGTGCCCGACTCCGGCACCGGGATGACCATGTCGGCCTCGACCGGGTGCTCCTTGGCCAGCAGGCGGCCGATCTGCACCCGGGCGGCGTGCACGTTGCGTCCGGCGATGGTGGCGTCCGGGCGGGCGATGTAGACGTACTCGAAGAGGCAGCCCTTGGGCTCGGGCGCGGCGAACCGGGAGGACCGCAGGCCGTCGGCGTCGATGGCGATCAGCTCACCCGGCTCCACCTCCCGGACCACGCTCGCCCCCACGATGTCCAGCGCGGCGGTCTCGCTGGCCACCACCCAGCCCCGCTCCAGCCGACCGAGGACCAGGGGACGCACCCCGTTGGGGTCCCGGGCGGCGTAGAGCGTCGACTCGTCCATGAAGACGAAGCTGAACGCCCCCCGCAGCTGGGGCAGGACCTCCATCGCGGCGGCCTCGACCGAGAGGTCGGGACGGCTGGCCAACAGCATGGTCACCAGGGAGGTGTCGTTGGTGGCCCCGTCGGAGTCGATGCCCCTGGTCTGCACCTCCTGCTGCAACTCGGCCGTGTTGACCAGGTTGCCGTTGTGCGCCAGGGCGATCGTGGTGCCGGAGTTGCTCGACCGGATGGTCGGCTGGGCGTTCTCCCAGGTGGAGGCACCGGTGGTCGAGTATCGGGCGTGCCCGATCGCCACGTGCCCCCGCAGGCTCGCCAGGGTGGGCTCGTCGAAGACCTGCGCGACCAGGCCGAGGTCCTTGTAGACCACCACGCCGGTGCCGTCGCTGACCGCGATCCCGGCTGCCTCCTGGCCACGGTGCTGCAACGCGTACAGCCCGAAATAGGTGAGATTGGCAACCTCTTCCCCCGGCGCCCAGACACCGAAGACGCCACACGCGTCCTGGGGGCCGGGTCGTTGGGGGTCAAGGTCGTGGCTCAGCCGGCCGTCGCCTCGGGGCACCTGCCGCTCCCTCAAAATTGGTCGGGACCGGCCGGGCGGGGCGCTTGACGCCTTCGCACTGCGGCCGGGACCACTGTCGTCACCTGACAGTGTACGCGAATCCGTGTCGACACCCAAAGTCACGATTCGAGAGCAGAGAGTCACCGACGGTGGTATCTTCGCTGGTTCACAACGGTAGGTGAGCGGAGAGATCGGCTCGCGTTCCGCTCATCCTGACGCGACCCTGGGTCACCGCCTCCGCCCATCCGAGTCGCCCGGTGGCCGTCTCCACCCACGTCCGCGGATCCATCTCCACCACGTTCGGCGGCGTGCCCCTGGTGTGTCGGGGACCCGGAACACACTGAACTGCACCGTAAGGTGGGATCCGCACCTCCACCGATCGGCCGGGCACCCGCTCGGCCAGGACGGTCAGCAGGGCACGAACCGCTGCCCGATAGACGGACCTTTCGGGCGTACGTCCCTCGTCGAACGCCGCGAGTACGGCCTCGACGGCTTCGGACTTACTGTGCGGAGAGGACACGACGGGACGATACGGCCTGACCGTACGACGCGCGACGCTGGCCCTGGGTCGCGCCGATCCGGTCAGACAAGGCATAGTGGCCGACGGTGTATTCGTACCGTGATGATCCTCGGCCCGGCTACCGCAGGCCGGGGAGGTCGGACCGGAAGGCGGTGGACGTGTCAACACACCGACGTGCCTGGCAGCGGGCCGGTGTGGTCGTAGCCCTGGTTGCCGGCGCCTTGTTCGTCATCCCTGCCACATCGGCCCTTGCCGCAGAAGTTTCCATCCAGCCCAATTCGATTAACATCGATGCCGGCGGGGAGCAGGGCTTCACAGTCGGTATCACGGGGGGCGAGCCCAACAGCAGCGTCAGCGTTACGACTAGCTCCTTCAACGGCGTGCGTTGTGGCAACTGCCCTGTCCAGGTAGCGCTCGACGGTGATGGCGCAGGCCAGGGAAACGTCTCCATCAGAGCGGACGCAAATGCTCGCAATGGCAGCGGCCCGCTCACCGTCAGAGCCGGTGGAGACAGCGGCACGGTCAACGTCACGGTGCGCGGACGGCAGCAGGAACCGACCCCGCCCGAGCCCGAGCCCGAGCCGACCCGTCCGCAGGTGCAGACCGTCCGGGCCGTCTCCGGCAAGGTCGTCGTCCAGGCCAACGGTGACGCCGTGTCGAACGCCACCGTCATTCTGCTCGACGGGAACGGCCGACGGCACGAGACCAGCAGCGACGGCAGCGGCAACTTCCGCTTCGGTGGCAGCACCTCGAACCCGATCAGCCCCGGTCAGCTCCAGCTCGGTGCCAGCAAGGACACCGCCCGAGCCACGATGACCGTCGGTGGGTCCAACGGCCAGAGCATCACCGGCCAGCGGATCCGGCTCCCCATCCGGGTCGAGGAGAGCCCGAGCCCCACCCCCTCGGCGACCGAGGAACCGGCCCCGACCGTGGAGGCCACCGAGGAAGCCAACGAGGACGAGACGACCGAGAACACCGAGGCGGTCCAGGCCCAGGAGCCGACGGGCAACCAGGACTCCGGTGGCATGGGCGGGATGCTGCTGATCCTGCTCGGTGCCCTCTTCGTGGCCATCGGCGTCGGCACCTTCGTGCTGCTCTACCTGAAGCGCCGGGACAACGACGACGGCGACGAGGACGATTCGGCGGTTGCCGCCGGTGCCGCCCCCCGGGCCGCCGACGACCAGACCCGGGTGGTCAACCGGATCGACGCCGGCCCCGACGCGACGATGGTCGGCGGCACCGCCCTCAGTGACGCCCCGACGATGCTCCAGCGGCCGGTGGTCGACGACGTACCGCCGGATCCGTACGGGGCTCCCGAGCCCTACCCGGCCGGGGGACAGCAGCAGGGTTGGGCCGGCAGCGGCGGTTACGACGACGACCGGACCCGGCAGGAAGGCTACGACGACCGGACCCGGCAGGAGGGGTACGGCGGCGGGTACGGCAACGCTCCCGCCTCCGGCGGCGGTGGGTACGGCAACGCCGCTCCCGCCTCGGGTGGTGGCTACGGCAGCCGCGACTACGACGCTCCCGGCGGCGCAGCCTCGGGCGACTACCCGCCCACCCAGGCCCGTGGGGCCGGTGGCTACGGCGAGCGGTACGACGAGCCCACCGGCCGGTACCAGGGCGACGACGCCACCTCCTACCCCCCACCGGCCGACCCCTACGCCACCGGGCTCTACCAGCCCGCCACCGACCAGGGGCCTGGTTACGGCCAGCAGCCGGAGCAGTCCGGCGGGTACGACCAGCGCGGCGGCGGCTACCAGCAGGGCGGGTACGACCAGGGCGGGTACGGCGGCCAGGCCGGGTACGACCAGCAGACCGGCGGATACGGCCAGGAACCGCCCCGCCAACGCGGCGGCGGCTACGACCAGCAGACCGGCGGATACGACCAGCAGGGCTACAGCCAACACGGAGACGCCCAGGGCGGGTACGACCAGCAGACCGGGTACTACGGCGACCAGCAGAACCAGGGCCAGAACCCGACCGGCCGGGGACGGGCCGACGGCCCGCCGCCCGAGCGGGGTGGCCGTCGACTCGACTGGCTGGACGACTGACCCGAGACGGTCCTGACCGACCCCTGTCGACGAAGAAGTGGGCCGCCCCGAGTCCCGGGGCGGCCCACTTCTCTGTCGGCCGCCTCTCACGGAGGGGGACCTCCCCGGACCACCGACCCGGACTGCCCGGACTTCCCAGAGGCCGTGGATGTGGATCAGGCCGGGACGAAGACGCCCTGGCGGAGCAGGGGAACCACAGTGGAGACGCCGAACTGGACGGCGATCTCCACGTCCCCGGCGAAGCCGAGTTCGGCGAGTTCCCGACCGGAGACACTGCCCCGTACCGCCGCCGTCAGGTCCGGGGTGCTGGCCAGCGCGGCGAGCGCCATCGCCGCCTCGACGGAGAGCCCTCCGGGCACCTCGGAGACCGTGTCCAGGACGCTGGCCGCCCCGAGCTGATCCTCCACCGACGGCCGCAGTGATCCGTCGGGCCACCGTTCACCGGCGGCGATCACCCCGATCGGGGCGTCGGTGGAGCCGTACCCCTCGCGGTGCAGCCAACGGCCGACGGCGGGCGCGTTGCGCAGGCAGGCCGCCACCACCGGTCGGCCGGCAGCACCTGCGGCGGCGCTGATCGCCGAACCGTCCGGCTCCGGCAGCACCAGGTCGGCGACGAACGGGGCGGTACTCAGTGCCGACGGCGAGAGCGACCAGGGCCGCTCCGGGGTGGCCCTGGTGCGTTCCACCGCCGCTACGGCACCGATCCGTCGGGCGTACTCGGGGGCCTGTTCGCTCCACGGGAAGGGATGCGCCCGGATGCCCCGGCCGACAGCCACGTCGACGGTGGTGGTGAACGAAAGGACGTCCACCACCACGAGGACGGCGCAGACCCGGCCGAGCTCGGCCGCCCCGGCCAGCCCCCAGTCGAACCGGGCACCGGCTCCGGGCTGGACGTGGACGGCCGAGCCCACGTCCTCAGCGCTCGTCGGCCGCCGGGGGCCGCGCGTCGGTGCCACCGGCGTCGGCCGGGTCGACCGGCTCGGCCGACGGCTCCTGCTCGGCCGGCGGGTCGACGGGACCAGCAGCGTCCGGTCCGTCCACGACCGGTGGGGCGTCGGTCGGGCCGTCGGTCGCCGCTTCCTCCGCCGGGGACTGCGTCTCGGCCGACTCCTGCGTTCCGGCAGCCTCCGCCGGGGCGTCGACGACGGTGGCACCGACCGGCGCGGTCGCCAGACCGGCCGGGGTGACCGCCTGGGCGGCCTCCACCGCAGCCGCACCGCCGAAGAGCCGGGGCAGGGTCGAGGTGTGCGCCTCGCGCAGCTCGTCCAGGCTGAGCTGGAACTGGCCCTGCACGTCGAGGGCGCCCAGGGTGGAGTCGGTCACGCCGATCGCCTCCCACGGCACGTTCCGCTCGGTGCAGAGGGCGGCGAACGCCTTCTCGTGGCCCCGGGGAACCGACACCAACGCCCGACCGGCCGACTCGCTGAACAGGAAGACGAACGGCATCGAGGAACCCGCGAACCGTTCCGGGACGGCGACCTGGGCGCCGACGCCGTTACGCAGGCAGGACTCGACCAGACCCTGGACGAGGCCACCGTCGGAGAGGTCGTGCGCGGAGCTGAGGTGCCCGACCCGGGCGGCCTCGGCCAGCAGTTCGGCCAGTGCCCGCTCCCGGTCCAGGTCGACCTGCGGGGGTACGCCACCGAGGTGCTTGTGGGTGACCCAGGCCCACTCGGAGCCGGACAGCTCCACGTGGGTCTCGCCGAGCAGGTAGAGCTGGTCCTGCTCGCCCTCGGGCCGGGACACGAAGCCCATCGGCACCCGGGCGGCCACGTCGTCGATGATGCCCAGCACCCCGACCACCGGGGTCGGGTGGATCGCCGCCGCCCCGGTCTGGTTGTAGAAGCTGACGTTGCCGCCGGTGACGGGGATGCCCAGCTCGGCGCAGCCGTCCGCGAGTCCGCGTACCGCCTCGGCGAACTGCCACATCACGCCCGGGTCCTCCGGCGAACCGAAGTTCAGGCAGTTCGTCACGGCGATCGGCTTCGCGCCGGTCACCGCCACGTTCCGGTACGCCTCGGCCAGGGCCAGCTTGGTGCCGTTGTACGGGTCGAGCCGGGCGTACCGGCCGTTGCCGTCGACGGAGAGGGCGACACCCAGGCCGCTCTCCTCGTCGATCCGGATCACCCCGCCGTCCTCCGGCTGGGCGAGGACGGTGTTACCCAGGACGTACCTGTCGTACTGCTCGGTGACCCAGGTCTTGTCGGCCAGGTTCGGGGACGCGACCATCCGCAGGACCGTCTCCCGGAGGGTCTCCGGGTCGGTCGGGCGGGGCAGCGTCTCGGCCCGGTCGGCCTGGAGCAGGATCAGGTCGGCCGGCTCCCGCATCGGACGGGCGTAGACCGGCCCGTCGTCGACGAGGGAGCCCGGGGGAACGTCCACCACCAGGTGGTCCCGCCAGGTGATGAGCAGCCGGCCGGGCTGCCCGTCCTCGGAGGGCGGGGTGACCTCGCCGATGTTGGTGGCCCAGACACCCCACTTCTCGGCGGTCTTGAGCACCGCCTCCAGCTTGTCCGGGGCGACGACCAGGAGCATCCGCTCCTGCGACTCGCTGGCGAGGATCTCGTGCGGCTCCATCGAGGCCTCGCGCAGCGGCACCCGCTCCAGCCAGACCCGCATGCCGGTTCCGGCGGCGGCGGCGGTCTCGGTGAGCGCGCAGGTCAGCCCGGCACCGCCGAGGTCCTGGATGCCGACGACCAGCTCGGCGTCGTACAGCTCCAGGCAGGCCTCGATCAGGAGCTTCTCCATGAACGGGTCACCGACCTGCACCGAGGGGCGGCGCTGCTCGCTCTCCTCGTCGAAGGTGGCGCTGGCCAGCACGGAGACGCCGCCGATGCCGTCCCGGCCGGTCCGGGCGCCCATCAGCACCACGACGTTGCCCGGGCCGGTGGCTTCCTTCTTCTGCAGCCTGTCGACCGGGAGGACGCCGAGGCAGAGCGCGTTGACCAGGGGGTTGCCCTGGTAGCAGGGGTCGAAGACGACCTCGCCGCCGATGTTGGGCAGACCCAGGCAGTTACCGTAGCCGCCGACACCGGCCACCACACCGGGCAGCACCCGGGCGGTGTCGGGGTGGTCGGCCGCACCGAAGCGCAGCGGGTCCATCACCGCGACCGGCCGGGCACCCATGGCGAGGATGTCCCGGACGATGCCACCGACGCCGGTCGCCGCGCCCTGGTACGGCTCGACGAAGCTCGGGTGGTTGTGCGACTCGACCTTGAAGGTGACCGCCAACTCGTCGGAGACCTGCACCACACCGGCGTTCTCCCCGATGCCGGCGAGGAGCCGGTCGCTGGGCGGGGCCTTCTCGCCGAACTGGCGCAGGTGCACCTTGCTCGACTTGTAGGAGCAGTGCTCGCTCCACATGATCGAGTACATCGCCAGCTCGGCCTGGGTGGGCCGCCGGTCCAGGATGTGCCGGATCCGCTCGTACTCGTCGTCGCGGAGCCCCAGCTCGGCGTAGGGCTGAAGCTCCTGCGGGGTGGCGTCGGCGCGGGGGACGGTGTCCACTCCGGCGGTCCAGTCCTGCTCCGGGGCACCGTCGGCCGACCCCTGAGGGTCGGTCGGGGCCTGAGGACCGGTCGATCCCTGAGGGCCGTTCGGAGCCTGGGCTCCGGTCGGGGCCTGGGGGCCGCGCGGGGCGGGGGCCACCGGGCCGCCGTCGGGGCGGCCGGTCGGGCCCTGCGCTGCGCTGTCGCCGGTCGAGGCGGTCACCGCCGCCGGGGCCGGGCCGCCGCTCTGGTCGACGCGGGGCGTCGGTGGGCCGGGCGGACCGGGGTACGGCGGCGGTGCCTGCTGCACGGACTGCCGCTGGGGGGCCGTCGCCGGGGCGGGCTGTCCCGCCGGAGCCGGGGCGGCACCCGGGGTGGGCCGACCGCCGGCCGGGCTCGCCGGGGAACCGGGCGGGGGCGCGACGGCACCCGCCTGCTCCGCCGGGAAACCGCCCGAGACCGGGCGTTCCTCCGGGTCCGGATGGGGGGTCATGACTTCTCCTCGCTGCGCCCGTGGTCGCCCGACGGACGGTAGAGCCGACCGATGATCTCGACGCGACCGGTCACGCCGGCGCCCCCACCAGGTGCTTGAGGACCGAGGTGAAGAAGCCGAGACCGTCCAGGGAGGGGCCGGTGAGGGCCTCCACCGCGTGCTCGGGGTGCGGCATGATGCCGACCACGTTGCCGGTCTGGTTGGTGATCGCGGCGATGTCCCGCTGCGAACCGTTCGGGTTCCCGCCGACGTAGCGGGCGACGACCCGCCCCTCCGCCTCAAGCTGGTCCAGCGTGGCGGGGTCGGCGACGTAGCAGCCCTCCCCGTTCTTGACCGGGATCAACACTTCCTGGTCGGACTGGAAGGCGCTGGTCCAGGCGGTGCCGGTGGAGGCGATCTGGAGACGCTGGTCACGGTTGCGGAAGTGCAGGTGCTGGTTGCGGGTGAGCGCCCCGGGCAGCAGGTGCGCCTCGCAGAGGATCTGGAATCCGTTGCAGATCCCCAGCACCGGCAGGCCGCCCCGGGCGGCGTCCACGATCGTCTCCATCACCGGGGCGAACCGGGCGATGGCACCGCAGCGCAGGTAGTCGCCGTAGGAGAACCCGCCGGGCAGCACGACGGCGTCCACCCGGTGCAGGTCCGGGTCACCGTGCCAGAGCCGGACGGGCTCGGCTCCAGCGATCCGGACGGCCCGGGCCGCATCCCCGTCGTCCAGGGACCCCGGGAACGTCACCACCCCGATCCGGGCGGTCACGGCCGCGCTTCCACAGGCTCGTCGGCCTCGACGGCGTGGATGGTGAAATCTTCGATGACCGGGTTGGCCAGCAGCTTGTCGGCGATCTCCCGGGCCCGGTCCAGGTCCGGCTCACCGGTGAACTCGATCTCGATCCGCCTGCCGATCCGGACCGAGGCGACGTCGTTGACGCCGAGCCGGGGCAGCGCGTTTGCGACGGCCTGGCCCTGCGGATCGAGAATCTCGGGCTTGAGCATGACGTCGACTACGACGCGAGGCACTGGGCACTCCTGACTGTGTACGCAGTTGGGTGCCGGCCCACTACGGGCGAGCCCAGCAAGCCTACCTGGCAGATGGGTCCCCGGACGCACCGGCCGGGACCAGCAAGGACAGTGATCCACACAACCATGGCCCGTCAGCCGGACATCCCGCCACACGCGCCCGGACACGCCGCCGGAGCAGGCGTTTTACCGACAGACAGGTAGGCCGAATCGTTACATCGATCAGAACCGATCAACCTCTTGCCGACACAACCGGGCGCCCGCATCGTTCATCGATATAGTTCGATCTGTGCGGTGGTTGACCACCCCAGCTCGGTGGCCGGCGTCTGAGACGTTGAGCACCCCCACCGGCGGTTGCTCCCCTAGCGACCCGGGTGGCCGGTGGCGGCGCGGATGGTCGGCCGAGTGCCGGGCGTCCGCGCCGCGCCGTTTTGCAGCATCCGGCCAGTGGCACACGGCCGACGAACCCGCAGGGTCGGGCTCTGCCAGGCTCAGGGCGTGCTGGTCGTGACCACGGATCTACTGCCCGGCTACGAGATCCGCCAGATCCTCGGCGAGGTGGTCTCCTCGATGGCCCGGACCCGCAACCCGTACCGCGAAGGGGTCAAGAACCTGCGCGGCGGGGCGTACGACCCGATGGCCCCGGACAACCTCACCCGGTGGCGTACCGACTCCGTCGCCCGGCTGGCCGAGGAGGCCCGGCGGCTCGGGGCGAACGCCGTGATCGGCATGCGCTTCGACAGCCGCGACTGCGGGGAACTCTGGATGGAGATCTGCGCCTACGGGACCGCTGTGATCGTCGCCTCCACAGTCCCCGAGTCGATGCCGCCGGACCAGCCGCTGATCGCGGCCGACACCGCCCAGGAGGGCGGGATCGCCGAGGCCCCCGGCGGGATCGCCGAACCCGCCAGCGCCCCCAACCTCACCTCCGCCCCCGACACCCCCACGCACTAGACGTACGGACGGGCCGAGGTCAGAGGATGGGGCTGGGGGTGTAGGCGGCGGCGGTGGGGTGCGCCTCGGCGACCCTGGCCACCCGGGTGGCCACCGCCTGGACCTGGGCGGCAGCGGCACCGGTGAAGGCACCCCGGTCGGCGACCAGGGTGTCGATCTCGGCACGGGTCAACCCGAGGCGGGTGTCGGCGGCGAGCCTGTCGAACAGGTCGTTCTCGGCCGCCCCCTTCTCCCGCATCCCCAGGGCCACCGCCACCGCGTGCTCCTTGATCGCCTCGTGGGCGACCTCCCGGCCGACGCCTCGACGTACGGCGGCGACCAGGATCTTCGTGGTGGCGAGGAAGGGCAGGAAACGCTCCAGCTCCCGGTTGATCACCGCCGGGTACGCGCCGAACTCGTCGAGGACCGTGAGGAACGTCTCGAACAGTCCGTCGGCGGCGAAGAACGCGTCGGGCAGGGCGACCCGGCGGACCACCGAGCAGGAGACGTCCCCCTCGTTCCACTGGTCCCCGGCCAGCTCGCCGACCATCGACAGGTAACCCCGGATGATCACTGCGAACCCGTTGACCCGTTCCGAGGAGCGGGTGTTCATCTTGTGCGGCATGGCGCTGGAGCCGACCTGACCCGGCTTGAACCCCTCGGTGGCCAGCTCCTGGCCGACCATCAGCCGGATCGTGGTGGCCAGCGAGGACGGCGCGGCGGCGACCTGGGCCAGGGCGGAGATCACCGCCAGGTCGATGGAGCGCGGGTAGACCTGCCCGACGCTGTCCAGGGTCCGGGAGAAGCCGAGGTGCCGGGCGACCCGCCGTTCCAGCTCGGCGACCTTGTCGGCGTCGCCGTCGAAGAGGTCCAGCTGGTCGGCGGCGGTGCCGACCGGACCCTTGATGCCGCGCAGCGGGTACCACTCGATCAGGTCCACCAGCCGCTCGTACGCGATCAGCAGTTCCTCGGCGGCGGACGCGAACCGCTTCCCGAGCGTGGTGGCCTGCGCGGCGACGTTGTGCGACCGGCCGGTGACCACCAGGTCGGAGTGCTCGACGGCGAGCCGGGACAGCTGGACCAGGGTGGCCACCACCCGGTCCCGGACCAGTTCCAGGGAGGCCCGGATCTGGAGCTGCTCGACGTTCTCGGTGAGGTCCCGGGAGGTCATCCCCTTGTGCACGTGCTCGTGTCCGGCGAGGTCGCTGAACTCCTCGATCCGCGCCTTCACGTCGTGCCTGGTGACCCGCTCCCGCTCCGCGATCGAGGCGAGGTCCACGTCGTCGACGACCCGCTCGTACGCCTCGATCACCCCGTCCGGCACCGTCACCCCGAGGTCGGACTGCGCCCGGAGGACGGCGATCCAGAGCCGCCGCTCCATCTTCACCTTCTCCTGCGGTGACCAGAGGGCGAGCATGTCGGGTGAGGCGTACCGGTTGGCGAGCACGTTCGGGATCGTCGTCACCCGTCCATTCTCCGGCACCGACACTTCCCCCCGGTCCGGTAGGTCGCCCGGGTGGGCGCGATCACGCTCAAGGGGTCGTCAGGTGCCGGTGAGGGCCCGGTAGAGCAGGGCGCAGGCGTCGGCTTCGCTCGGGGTACGCAGGCGTACGTCGTGTTCGCCGCGTTCGTACGCGCCGACCTCCCAGTCACCGGAGTCCCGGCGGCGCAGGAACCAGTGGTCGGGTGGAGGCGGTACCGGCTCGTGGACCCCGTCGATCACGAAGGCGTGCCGGGGTGCCCCGGCTGCCAGGAGGGCGTCGCGTACCTCGTACCGGTTCATGCCCGCCCTCCCGTGTCGCCCCCGCGACCGACTGTCGGTCGAGCCGCCCCCCGATCTCAGCAGGTCGGTCGCTTGGCGCTGGCAGCGGTGGCGGTGCTGGCGCAGCGGGTCGCCGTCCGGGGTGTCAGGTCCTCCTCGACGAGGTACCCGTTGGCGAGCAGCCAGGTGACGTTGAGGACCGCTCCGGCCTGCGGCAGGTACGCCGGGTTGAGCTGGAACTGGGTGCCCAGGCCGGGCTGGGCGAACCACCCGGCGGCGGGTCCGGCGTCGACCGGGAACGGCTTTGTCACGCAGTACACGTGGTAGTTGGCAAGGGGAGACTTCTCCGGGGTGTTCAGGTTCAGCGGGGGGAGCGCCCGGGAGCCGTACGGGGTGCCGAGCGGGGACAGGAAACTGCCACCGGGGTTGCCGAACCGGTCGAGCCGGTAACCCACGAGGAGGGTCTGCCTGGCCTTGACCGGCCGCCCGTCGGGGCCGAGGACGAACCCGCTCGACGGCGGGTACCGCAGGGAGGTCCGGTCGTTCAGTGTGTAGTCGGCGGCCCACTGGTCCTCGGTGACCCCGCCGAAGCGCTGGTAGCCGGTGAGCAGCTGGCCGACCGGGGAGGCGGTGGGCAGCCGCGCCGGGCCGAAGAGGTAGTTGCCGTCGTGGTGGCGGGTGGTCTCCGGGGCGGTCGGCGGTCGGCCCGGCCGACACAGGTCGGTCCTGGGCGACGGCGTGGGGTCCGGCTGCGGTGCCCCGGTCGCGTGGGGGGCGTCCCGGGGCGTTCCGGCACGGTCGAGGACGGCGGTACGCAGGGCTGCGACGCGTTCGACGGCAGCGGAGCGGGGAGCCTCGGCCCGGTCGGCGGCGGCAGGGGCCACGTCGGCGCGGTCGGCGGTCCGGGCGGCCTCGGTGTGGTCGGCGACCGAGGTGGCGGCGGGCACCATCACCAGCGCCGCGCCGGACAGGACGGTCAACGCCCATCGACTCACCGTCATACGAACCTCCGATAAAGGACAAGCAACCCCTATCATCCGAAACGGGCCTCGCCCCTAGGAGGTTTCGCCCAGTGAGTACCGAAAAGTGGAGTCGGGAGGGCACCTGAAGGGCCGCGCGCCCGGAAGCCGGACGTCCGCTCGCCCGGAGGGCACCTGAGGGCCGTGCGTCGTTCCCGTCGCGGCCACCTGAACGCTTCCGGTCGGTCACCGGAGGTCGCTAGCTTGACAACCTCTTCGACCCGACCTGCCCTCGTCGCGCCCCGGCCAACCGGCCCGGCGCGTGGACGCCACGTGACGCCCGGCCCCGGCCGGACATGGACGGAAAGGCGGCGCCGCCGTGTGGCTCAAGGCGCAACCCACGGAGCTGCAGTGGTTCCTCGACGCAGCGGCGACGTACTGGGAGAAGCACCTGCCACCGCAGGACCACCCGGAGACGATCCTCGTCGAGGCGTTCCACCAGGACGTCCGGGTCACCCTGCGCAACCTGGTCTTCGCCAACGCGATCCGGCGGATCCGCCCGGCCCGTCTGGTGGTGCTCACCGGCGTCGAGCAGGACTGGCACCGGACCCTGTGGAGTGGATTCGACGTCTCCCTGGTCGAGCGGTTCAGCAACGCCTTCGGGGCCGGTGACGTCATCGACGTCTACGACCTGCTCGAACGACGTCGAAAGGACCGGACCGTTCCGCTGCCCCTCGCCGGCCGGTCCCTCCCGGTGGTCGACCCCCTCGACGAGGAGACCCTCACCCGGTACGCCGACGCGACGTACTGCCGGCTCGCCAAGGTCCCCCGGCTCCCGGCCGACCACACCACCCGCGCCGACTACCGACGCCGCCGGGAACTCGGTGCCGGCCTCTCCGCCCTCTACGAGACGCTGTTCCGAACCGGTACGGTCGCCGCGCTGGTCACCAGCCACGTCGACTACGACCAGTGGGGACTGCAGGTCGAGTCGGCCCGCCGGGCGGGGGTTCCGGTCATCCACACCCAACAGACCGGCTGCCTGAAGGCGTACGGGCTGTTCCCGGAGCACGACTCCGGGACGGGGACCTTCCGGGCCGAGCTGACCCGGCAGATCGGGGCGGTGTTCGAGGAGCGAATCTGGCCCCGGCGACTGGAACTGCACTCCGCCGCCGAGCTGATCGCCTGGCGGGCCAAGGTCAACCTGGGACGGCCGAGCTGGTGGCGCGGCGGGGTCACCGCCGCCGTCGACCTGAGCAACCCGGCCGAACGCGACCGGCTGCGCAGCCACGTCGCCGCACGGTTCGGATTCGACCCGGCCAGACCGGTGATCGCCGTGTTCAACCACGCCGTCTCCGACGCGCTCGGTACCAACAAGGAACTCTTCCCCAGCCTCGCCGACTGGTTCGCCGAGACCGCCGGGTACGCCGCCCGCCGTACCGACGCCCAGTGGCTCTTCCTGGACCACCCCAGCCAGGCGTTGTACGACTCGACCGGGTTCTTCGCCTCGGTCGCCCAGGAACACCGGCGACACCGGCACGTCGCCTTCCATCCCAGCGCCAAACTGAGCAAGAACGCCCTGTGGAGCCTCGTCGACCTGGGGGTGACGGTCCGCGGCAGCGTCAGCAACGAGCTGCCCGCGTACGGCATCCCGGTGATCCAGGCCGGACACTCGGAGTGGAGTTCCTGCGGCGTCTCCACAGTGGTCGAGAGCGCCGACGAATACTGGGACAGCCTCGACGCCTCGATCGAGGCGGCCAAGCGGGGTGAGCTGACGGTGACCGACGAGCAGGTCCGTCGCGCCCGACTCTGGCTCTGGCTGTACCGCAGCGGGGGCGACCTGGTCACCCCGCTGGTGCCGCAGTGGGACGTCTGGCCCGCCACCCACCTGCTCAAGTCGATGGGGGCGGCGTTCCGGCACATCGAGAGCGACGCCGACCCGCTCTACCCGGCGGTGGAGCGGATGTGGCGCAACCGGGAGCCGATGCTCACCCGTACCGACCTGGGTGCACCACCCCCGGCCCCGTCCTTCTCCCTCACCGCCCGGATGCCCTCGACGATGGACACCGATCCGGCCCTCCCGACCGGGACGCGCTGATGGCGGTCGGGTCCTGGTTCACCACCGACTTCGACGTCCCCCACCCGGTCGGTGACCTCCCGGCAGTGGTCGACGGCGGCCACCAGCCCACCGTCTGCGTGGTCGACCAGATGGTCCGCGGCCACCAGATCATCGGGCGGGCGGTCGGCGACCCGGCCACGGTCGGCATCAAGGTAAGACCGGCCTGGCAGCCGATCCGGGTGGCGGTGACACTGCAACTCGACGACGCCGGAACCCGCTGGTGGGCGAGCCGGGTCAAGCCCGACCCGGCGCAGGCCGAACGCCCCCGGCTGGTGGTGCTCAGCTCGCAGGGCCGGATCCGGGGGGCCGCCGTCCTGGCCCGTAGACAGGGTTGGCTCCGGGCGGGCGGCAGCAAGGAGACGATCTCCTTCGAGCTGGCCGCCGACGAACTCGGCGACGACGACCTGCTCCTGGTGGAGATGAGCGACCCCCGGATCCAGCTGCCCGCCTGGGCGGACGGCCGCTTCTCGACGAGCAGCGCGATCGGCCTGCGGGTCGACCGGATCCACCTCGACCCGCTGCCCACCACCGAGCCGCCGCCCCCCTCGGCGGCCACCAGCGGCTGCCCGTTCCTTGTGGTCCCGGCGACCTCCCCGGAGACCGTCCGGGTCAGGGTGGGCACCGTGCCACCGGCACCGCCGGTCCCCCGCAACCCCACCAGGTCGTACGCGAAGCGCAAACCGGCGCGGGCGGTGCTGAAGGTGCTGCGGACGGCCCGTCGGGCCGCCGGTCGGGCCAGCGCCGAAGCCGGCGGTGACCGGGTACGCCCCGACGACCTGACAGTCCACGCCGTGGACCTGACCACCGGGGCGACGGTCCCGATTCGGATCGTCGACCGGGGTGCACACACCCTCGACCTGCGCCTCCCCACCGACCGGGAGGGGCCGGTGCTCCTCGGCGTCACCGAGCCCGGCGGGCACCGCCGCGAGCGGACCGCCCGACAACTCGACTGCCGCTTCGACGGCGGCACCCAGTGACCATCGAAGCCGGGCACGTGCCGGTGACGCTCGGGTCGGACGCCGAGGCGAACCGGGTCCACCTCCAACACCTGCTCGACTCGGCGGGGGGCGGCACGCTGGTGCTGCCGTCGGGGACGTACCCGCTCGATCGGGGTCTGACGGTGCCCGCCGGGTGGACGGTGCGCGGCACCCCGGCCGGGGGGACCCCGACGACCTGGCTGACCGTCGACACCCCAGGTGACCGGCCGGTCCTGCACGTCACCGGCGGTCACGTCGCAGTGGTGGACCTCGGGTTGCGCCCGGCACCCAGCCGCCCCGGGGAACACGACGGCGACCGGGGCACCGGGCTCACCGTCGGCAGGTACCTCTACCCCGACGAACCCGAGTGGATCGACACGATCAGCGTACGACGGGTCCACGTGGACCACGGCACGAACAGGGCCGCCAACGCGGTGGCGATCATGGGTGCGGTACGGGACGTCAGGGTACGGGACGTCACTGTCACAGGTGGACACACCGCAGTGGCAGTGCACTGGGGTGCCATCGGATCCCGGGTCGACACGATCACCGGCCCGTCCTACCACCCGCACCGCCTGGACCTGACCGGCGTACGCGTCCGGGACGCCGTCGAGGGGTTCTACCTCAGCGCCGTCCACGACGTGGCTGTCGACGGGGCCTGCCTCCGTGGAGTGGACATGGGGTTCCGCCTCCTGGCCGGGGACAACACCGACCGGTTCCACAAAGACCCGGCCGTCCGGATCGGCGAACGCATCGACATCAGGGACGTCTGCATCACCTGGACCGGCCCGCTCTACGGAATCCGGGTCGCCGGTTGGGGCCGCAGCGAGGTCGACGGCATGGTCAGCCACCTGACCTACGCCGACACCACCCTCCGGGACATCGTCCTCCGCCGCCCACCCGCCACCAGCGCCCCCACTCCGGCCCCCACTCCAGCCCCCACCGGGACCCCCACCGGCATCCCCGCCCAGGCCGCCCCGGCCGCCACCGGGGTCCCCACCAGGGCAGCCCAGCGGGGCTGGTCACCGCTGCTGATGGAGTACGCCGACCCGGTGACCCTGACCGGCATCCGCATCGAACCCCCCGCCACCCCCTGCTGCCCCCTCGCATAACTCGTCTGCAGGTCGCTGACCGGCTCCGAGAGCGTGGACCTTGGTAGCAGTTGACCCCAGGAGGGGCCGAGATCCCAGGTTCTCCGACCCTCCGACCAGCCTCCCCAGCGGCCGGCCCTCCCCGCTCTTGGTGATCAAGGGGTTTGCGTCAGATTCCGGCTGAAGGATGACGCAAACCCCTTGATCACCGGAGAGAAGGTCGCCTCGCAGGGGAGGGGGTGGGGGGGTGGGGTGGGGTCAGCGTTGGAGGATGGCGGTTATGCCTTGGCCGCCGGCGGCGCAGATGGAGATCAGGCCTCGGCCGGAGCCCTTCTCGGCGAGGAGTTTGGCCAGGGTGGCGACGATCCGGCCGCCGGTGGCGGCGAACGGGTGACCGGCGGCCAGCGACGATCCGGTGACGTTGAGGCGGTCCCGGTCGATGGTGCCCAACGGGCCGTCGAGGCCGAGCCGGTCGGTGCCGAACTCGGGGGACTCCCAGGCGGCGAGGGTGGCCAGGACCTGCGACGCGAACGCCTCGTGCAGTTCGTAAAAGTCGAAGTCGGCCAGGTCGAGTCCGGCGCGGGCCAGCATCCGGGGCACCGCGTAGGCGGGGGCCATCAGCAGGCCCTCGTCGCCGTGGACGAAGTCGACGGCTGCCGTCTCCGACCAGGTGAGCCAGGCGAGCACCGGCAGGTGGTGTTCGCGGGCCCATTCTTCGCTGGCCAGCAGGACCGTGGAGGCCCCGTCGGTGAGGGGGGAGGAGTTCCCTGCGGTCATGGTGGCCCGGTCGGCGTGGGGTCCTCGGGTGCCGAAGACGGGCTTGAGCGCCCCGAGCTTCTCCAGGCTGGTGTCCGGGCGGAGGTTCTGGTCGCGGGTCAGCCCCAGGTAGGGGGTGATCAGGTCGTCGAAGAACCCGCTGTCGTACGCGGCGGCGAGCCGTTGGTGGGAGCGCAGGGCCAGTTCGTCCTGGGCCTGCCGGTCGATGTTCCAGCGCAGCGCGGTCTGGGCGGCGTGGTCGCCCATCGACAGCCCGGTACGGGGTTCGGCGTTGCGGGGCAGTTCGGGCCGGAACGGTTGGTGGGGGCGGAGCCGGGCGGCGAGCTTCAGCCGTTCGCCGAGGGTCCGCGCCGAGTTGAGTTTGAGCAGCGTACGGCGTAGGTCTTCGTTGAGTGCCAGGGGCGCGTCCGAGGTGGTGTCGACACCTCCTGCGATGCCGACGTCGAGCTGCCCGAGGGCGATCTTGTTGGCGACCAGGATGACCGCTTCGAGGCCGGTCCCGCAGGCCTGTTGCAGGTCGTACGCGGGGGTGTGCGGGTCGAGTTTCGACCCGAGGACCACCTCCCGGGTGAGGTTGAAGTCGCGGGAGTGCTTGAGGACCGCCCCGGCGACCACCTCGCCGATCCGCTGCCCGGCCAGCCCGAACCGGGCCACCAGCCCGTCGAGGGCCGCGCCGAGGAGGTCGGCGTTGCCCGCCTGGGCGTACCGGGAGTTGGAGCGGGCGAAGGGTACGCGGTTTCCGCCGATGACGGCGACCCGCCGGATGCTCTGCACGATCCCGTCTCCGTTTCGCGGACTTGCCGACAACCTACCGACCAGTAGGCTACCGCTATGACCGACAGGTACGCGAGCTTCGTCCGATCGGGGGCCGGTCGCGCGCTGGTCAAGCGCCTGGGACTGCCCGACCCACCGCGACTGCGCCGGTTCACCCCCGGCGATCCGCTGTTGCCCGGCCCCTTCGTCCTCGACGGGGGCGGGCGGCTCGCCGACCGGGTCGGTCGGATGCTCCTCGCCACCGGGGCGGCGATGCGGGACACCACGCCCGACGTCGCAGACCCCACTGTCCGGCCGAACGCGACGAACGGGGCGCTGATCTTCGACGCCACCGCCGTGTCCGACTCCAACCAACTACGGCGGGTGTACGACTTCCTCCACCCCCGGGCCCGTTCCCTGACCCCCGGTGGTCGGGTGGTGGTGCTGGGCACCCCGCCACAGGAGTGCACCTCGACCCGGGCCGCCACCGCACAACGCGCCCTGGAGGGGTTGACCCGCAGCGTCGGCAAGGAGTTCGGGCGGGGCACCACAGCCCAACTGGTCCACGTCACCGAGAACCCCGACGAGGGGACCTGGGTCAGCCTGGAGGCGACCCTCCGGTTCCTGCTCTCCGGCCGGTCGGCGTACGTCTCCGGGCAGGTGATCCGGGTCGGTGCCGGACGGGCGGTCGCCCCGACGGACTGGAACCGCCCCCTGGACGGGCAGGTCGTCGTGGTCACCGGGGCGGCCCGGGGGATCGGCGCGGCGGTGGCCGAGGTGCTGGCCCGCGACGGCGCGGAGGTGGTCGCCCTGGACGTGCCGGGGGCCGGGGACGCCCTGGCGGCGGTGGCGAACGGGATCGGCGGCAGCGCCGTACAACTGGACCTGACCGCACCGGACGCACCGCAACGGCTCGCCGACCACCTGGCCGGTCGACACGGCCGGGTCGACGCCGTGGTGCACAACGCCGGGATCACCAGGGACAAGACCCTGGCCCGGATGGACCCGGACCGGTGGGACACGGTCCTCGACGTGAACCTCTCCAGCCAGGAACGGATCAACGACGTCCTGCTGGAGCGGGACCTGGTCCCGGCGGGTGGACGTCTGGTGTCGGTCTCCTCGGTCTCCGGGATCGCCGGCAACCGGGGGCAGACCAACTACGCCACCAGCAAGGCCGGGGTGATCGGGCTCGTCGAGTCGTCGGCCCCGGTCCTGCGGGAGCGGGGGATCAGCGTCAACGCCGTCGCCCCCGGGTTCATCGAGACCCGGATGACCGCCCGGATCCCGTTGACGATCCGGGAGGCGGGCCGCCGGATGAACAGCATGGCCCAGGGCGGCCTCCCGGTCGACGTGGCCGAGACCATCGGCTGGCTGGCCTGGCCCGCCTCCGGGGCGGTCACCGGCAACGTGGTCCGGGTCTGCGGCCAGAGCCTGTTGGGCGCCTGATGACCGATCGACACAACCCCGTGGGGCAGGAGCGGATGCGGGAGCGGGTCCAGCTGCCCGGGTTGCCGTCGGCCGGGCCGCTGTACCGGCGGGCCCTGCTGGGCGCGCTGCCCCTCGGTGGCGGCCGTCGGGGGGACGCCCTGCCCGATGTCGAGTACGCCGTCGACGGGGTCACAGTCGACACTGGGCACCTCGCCGAGTACGACCGGGTCTGCGGGTTCCGGCTGACCGACGAGTTGCCGGGGACGTACCCGCACGTGCTCGGTTTTCCGCTGGCGCTGCGGCTGATGACCGGGGCGGACTTCCCGCTGCCCCTGGTGGGTCTGGTGCACGTGGCCAACCGGATCACCGTCCACCGCCCCGTCGACGCCGGGGAACCGTTGGACCTCGTCGCGTACGCCGAACTGTTGCGCCCACACGAGCGGGGTCGGCAGGTCGACGTCGTGGTGACCGCCTCGGTCGGCGGTGTCGAGGTGTGGCGGGGTGTCTCGACGTACCTGCGTCGGGAGTCGACCCCCGGCGGCGGTGGCGGGCGCGAGCGCCGGGACCGGGAGGCACCGCCGGCCCCCTCCGCCCGGTGGCGGGTGACCCCGTCGGTCGGTACGGAGTACGCCCGGATCTCCGGTGACCTCAACCCGATCCACACCTCCCGGCTCGGGGCCCGCCTGTTCGGGTTCCCCCGCCCGATCGCGCACGGGATGTGGACCAAGGCCCGGTGCCTGGCCGCCCTGGCCGGTCGACTACCGGCCGCCTACACGGTGGGGGTGGAGTTCAAGCGACCGGTCCTGCTGCCGTCCACAGTCGACTTCACCGCCACTTCCGCCGAGGGTTTCGCCCTGCACAGTGCCCGCACCGGCCACCCCCATCTCACTGGCGCCCTGAGGCAGTGTCGATCCAGTTCAGAGTAGCCCGTGGCGACGGACATAGCTCGGAAACTCAGCGCCGGTGCAGGGAAGACGGGCCTTGGTCGCCCGCAGCGCGTCGATGAGACTACCGGCGGCCGTCTCGGTTTGTTTGCCGTTCCGACAGGCAATCGCGAGGAGCCAGACCGTGCCGTGCACCCTGGCGTTGTAGGTGCGGCCCACCTTCCTGGCATCCTTGTCGTCGGTGAGGGCGATGCCCTGTCGCAGCTCGGCTGCGGCCAGGACGGATGCCTCGCCGAGATGGCGATCGCCTGCGCCAAGCCGACTGGCCCACATCGTGTAGCACCGGATTTCGTCGAGGGTGTCCAGACGCGCCGTACGCAGCCAGGCCACGTCGCAGGTCGTGGCCAACTCTGGGTGGCTGACCGACGCGAGCCTCCGCAACTCTTCGATCACCACCTGCGTCGTCCAGCAGTCTGCACCGATCAGGAGATCCTGCAGAACGTCCAGGCGATCAGCGAGAGTGAAGTGTTGAAGAAGCATGGTGTCGAGCACCAGAACGGATTCGTCTGGGTCCGTCGAACTCACGGCTCGATGTCCAGGTCGTCGTCCGGCAGGTCAGCCTCGGTGATCTGGCCGTGCATCAACTCCACCGCTCGAGCACGCGTGATCCGGTCCGACCGCCAGGCATCCATGACCGCCTGCGCATACGTTGGCGGCACCCGCGCGTACGTCAGGTCAGGTTGCGGGGCCCAGCCCAACGCATCCATGAACTCCGCGCGGGTCGGTCGGTTCTGGGTCCAGGCACGACGAGTGGCCGCATCGATGGCACCTGCCCGCTCGGCCTGGCGCAACGCCAACACCCATGAGGTACGGTACCGAGCCGCATAGGAGATCAGCTGATCCCGCGTCAAACTACCTTTATTCTCGGCCATCACTCTGACCGGCAGAAGTAGCTCTGCGGCGAAAGCATCGATGACCGACTCCCGATCGGCCCGGGAGGCATTCACTCCGAGGTCGGTCGAGTACTCGTCACCGAGGATCAGGTGACCGAGTTCGTGCGCGGCCGTGGCCCGCCGCCGACCGGGGAGGCCCTCCGTGCTGACCACCGCCACCGCGAGGTCACCATCGACCAGTGATGCGCCGTCGCCCGGCAGGTCCGTGACCAGGACCCACTGACCGGCCCGCGCGCAGACGTCCGACATGCTGCCGACGGGCCCGTCCTCGATGTTCAACGTGTGGCGCAGCCAGTCCGCCGCCCCCCTCGCCTCCTCCTCAGAGCCGATCGGCCCACGGTGACGCAGCAACGGAGACGGACGTAGCACACCGAGAACCATCAGTTGGCGTACGTTGTGCAGCCACTCGACCAAGGTCGCCTCCAGGCGCTCGGTCGACCGCGCCGCCTGCGTGTCCGTCTCTTCGCTGAGCATCCCCGTCCGCCGGGACAGCACCAGCGGGCGCGCCTCGATCAGGTACTCCATGGAGACCTTGAGGGCTCGGGAGAGCTTCATCAGCTCAAGGCCGTCAAGACGCCGAATGCCCGCTTCGACCTTGGCCAGCATGGTTCGTTCGAGGCCCACCTCGTCGGCGAGTTCCTGCTGAGAGAGGGCCATCGACAGGCGAGCCTGTCGCACCTGCTCGCCGATTCGGCGCCAGTCCTGATCCTCGGCCATGGTGCGATAATCGCACACCTACCGCCGGATCGGGTCAACGCGGAGATTCGACCGAACCCTGAGGGGTGGACAGTCACCCGATCGTGCGATACGTTGTTCTCAGATCGAGTTCTTCTCACTTCGAGAGTGAGTCGGGCGGGGAGGGATGCAGCGTGAATGAGCAGGAGTTTCTCGCCGAGTACGACCCCCGGGCGTACCCGGCCGTCGCGGTGACCGTGGACGTGGTGGCGCTGACCATCCGCGACGGCGTACTGCACCTGCTCCTCGTCCGACGCGGCGAACCGCCGTACGAGGGCCACTGGGCCCTGCCCGGCGGGTTCGTCCACCCCGACGAGGACCTGATCACCGGGGCCCGGCGGGAGCTGGCCGAGGAGACCGGGCTCGGCGGCGACCGGCTGGGCCGGGTCCACCTGGAGCAGTTGGCCAGCTACGGAGCCCCCGACCGGGATCCCCGGATGCGGATCGTCTCCGTGGCGTACCTGGCGTTCGCCCCCGAACTGCCCGACCCGACCGCCGGAACCGACGCCGAGGACGCGGCCTGGCTGGCGGTGACCGCCCTGCCCAGCCGTCCGCTCGCCTTCGACCACGGCCGGATCATCGACGAGGGGCTGGAACGGGCCCGGTCCAAGCTTGAGTACACCCCGCTGGCCACCCGGTTCCTCGACCCGGACTTCACCGTCACCGAGCTGCGGGCCGTCTACGAGACGGTCTGGGGGCACCCGCTGCACGCCGGGAACTTCCACCGCAAGGTGCTCTCGGTGCCGGGGTTCGTGGAGAGCACCGGCACCAGCACCGAGCGGGGCGGAGCCCGGGGCGGCCCCCGCGCCAAGCTCTACCGCGCCGGTGACGCCCGACTGCTGCACCCGGCGCTGCTGCGCCCCGCCCGGGAGGAGACGATCCGGTGAGAACCTCCGAGGCGATCCATCTGGTCGCCGCCGTGCGTACCGACGCCGAACTCTTCGGCGACCGGGCCCCGGCCCGCCGGTACCGGGAGCTGGTCGCGGCGCTGCACCCGGACCGGCTGGGTGCTGCCGACGACCGGGAACGGGCCGCCGCCGTCGAGGCGTTCCAGCAGGTCACCGCCAGGTGGCGGGCGTTCCGTGACGGGAGTACGGGTTCGACGACCACCCTCGGCGACTACCGGCTCGGTGCACTCCGGTACGCCGGGGACCTGACCGACCTGTACGACGTCGGGGCGGACCGGCTGCTGAAACTGCCCCGTGACCCGGCCGACAACGACCTGATGGCCCGCGAGGTGCACGCCCTGCGCACCATCGAGGAGCAGGGCGACCCCCGACACCTGCCGTACGTGCCCCGGTTGGTGGAGAGCTTCCGGCACCGGGATCCCGCCACCGGTGCCGAACGGCGGATCAACGTGGTGGCCGCCGTACCCGGTCTGCACAGCCTCGACGACGTACGCCGGGCGTACCCGGACGGGGTGGACCCTCGGGACGCGGCCTGGATGTGGCGACGGCTGCTGGTCGCCCTGGGCCTGGCCCACCGCGCCGGGGTGGTCCACGGGGCCGTCCTGCCCCGGCACGTCCTGATCGAGCCGGACGCGCACGGAGTGGTCCTGGTCGACTGGTGCTTCTCCACCCCGCTGGGGCACACCGTCCCGGCGATGGTCCCCGGCTTCGCCGACTGGTACCCGCCCGAGGTGGCCAAGCGGCAACCGGTCGGGGCGGGCACCGACATCGCCATGGCCACCCGGTGCATGACCTGGCTGATGGGTTCCCGCGCCCCGCGCGAGCTGCTCGCCTTCGCCGACGGCTGCCGGCAGCGGTTCCTGCGGTCCCGACCCGACGACGCCTGGCAGCTGCTCGGCGAGTTCGACAAGGTGCTGGAACGCCTCTACGGCCCCCGCACCTTCCGACCCTTCACCCTCACCCGCTGAGGAACACCTCACCCCTCAAGGAGGCTGCCATGGGCAGCGGAGTCTGGTCCACCGACGTCTACGACGCAGCGAAGAAGTACCGCCGGGCCACCGGCAAGAGCGCGTTCTCGTACAGCGACAGCGGGGCGCGGAAGGTCCACCCCTCCCTCGACCCCCGGGACGCGATGCGGGAGAGCAGGGACTCGACCGAGCACCCGCAGTCGACGCCGATCGCGGTCCTGTTCGACGTGACCGGGTCGATGGGCCACGTCCCGCGCACCCTCCAGAACAAGCTGCCCCAGCTCCTCGGGCTGCTGCAACGCCAGGGGTACGCCCGGGACCCGCAGATCATGTTCGGCGCGATCGGCGACGCCACCTGCGACCGGGTCCCGTTGCAGGTCGGGCAGTTCGAGTCGGACAACCGGATGGACGACGACCTCGGCCGGATGGTGCTGGAGGGCGGCGGTGGCGGCCAGATGCAGGAGTCGTACGAGCTGGCCATGTACTTCATGGCCCGGCACACCGCCACCGACAGCTGGGACAGGCGCGGTCGGCGCGGCTACCTGTTCATCATCGGCGACGAGCTGGCCTACGCCGGGGTCAAGCGCCGGGAGGTGGCCGAGCTGATCGGCGACGACCTCGGCGAGGACGTCCCGATCCGCCGGATGGTCGACGAACTCGTCGAGCGCTGGGACACGTACTACCTCCTCCCCGCCGGGAGCCACTACGCCCGCAACTCGAAGGTGCTGGACTTCTGGCGCGACCTGCTCGGGCAGAACGCCGTCACCCTCGACGACCTGGACGCGGTCTGCGAGACCATCGCCCTCACCATCGGCCTCGGCGAGCAGGCCATCGACCTGGAGGAGGGCCTGCGGGACCTGGAGCGGGCCGGGTCGACGGCGACCGGGACCGTCTCCAAGGCGCTGGCTCCGCTGCGGGCCGGTCGGCAGGCGGTCGTGTCGACCCTGCCGCCCGCCTCGACGGGCCCCGCACCCACCAGCGGCGGGGTCACCCGGCTGTGAACGGGACACCCACCCGCCGCGGTCCGGTCGGTGTCGACACCGACCGGACCGCCCACCCGCCCCCGCGCCCCCGCCCCAACGGGGCCGGGGGGGGGGTGGGGGGCGGCGGGGGGCACGGCAGATAGGGAGAGCACACGGCGG
>NZ_JBEPEQ010000052.1:0-40656 GCF_040300925.1 Micromonospora sp. NPDC000207 | reverse complement strand
AGCGAGTCGGCCCGCTCCCACCGGGCCGCCCCCACCCGCGCCCCGAACCCGCCGGCCCGCAGCCGTGGCCCGTACCGGTGACCCGAGCGGAACGCCAACGAGTCCCCCACCACCGCTGCGAGAATCATCACCACCAGGGTCGGCCCCAACCGCAGGGTGCCGGTGTAGGTGAGGAAACCCACCAGCAGCAGCGTCGCCTCGGCCGGCAACACCAGTCCGAAGATCACGGCGGTCTCCGCAGTCACCAGCACCGCGGCCAACAGCCAGATCAGCGGGGCGGGCAGGTCAAGCAGGAGGTTCAACAGATCGTGCACGACGGTTCCCGCATCACGCACGTCAGCATGACAGCAGGTGACGACCCGCCGACAGCGGTTGCGGCGAGATCGGGGACGTACCGGGGGTGACCCTGGGCGACCCCGGCGCATTCACGGATCCGAGCAGGCGGGAGGATGGCAGCATGCAGCTTCGCACCGACCTCCGTAACGTCGCCATCATCGCTCACGTCGACCACGGCAAGACCACCCTGGTCGACGCCATGTTGCGGCAGGCCGGCGCCTACGGCGCCCGGGGCGAGGTGACCGAGCGGGTGATGGACTCGATGGACCTCGAACGGGAGAAGGGCATCACCATCCTGGCCAAGAACACCGGCGTGCGCTACGTGCCGGCGGACGGCTCGGAGCCGGTCACCATCAACATCATCGACACCCCCGGCCACGCCGACTTCGGCGGCGAGGTCGAGCGCGGCCTGACCATGGTCGACGGGGTGGTGCTCCTTGTCGACGCCAGCGAGGGCCCCCTCCCGCAGACCCGCTTCGTGCTCCGCAAGGCGCTGCGCGCCCGGATGCCGATCATCCTCGTGATCAACAAGGTGGACCGCCCCGACGCCCGGATCAAGGAGGTCGTCGACGACACCTACGAGCTCTTCCTCGACCTCGACGCCGACGAGGAGCAGATCGACTTCCCGATCGTCTACGCCTGCGCCCGCGACGGCATCGCCTCGCTGACCCAGCCCGCCGACGGGTCCGTACCCGACGACAGCGAATCCCTGGAGCCGCTGTTCCGGACCCTGCTGGGCACCATCCCCGCCCCCGCCTACGAGGAGGAGGCCCCCCTCCAGGCGCACGTGACCAACCTCGACGCCTCCCCGTTCCTCGGCCGGCTCGCCTTGTGTCGCGTCCGGCAGGGCAACATCCGCAAGGGTCAGACCGTCGCCTGGTGCCGCACCGACGGCAGCACCCAGCGGGTCCGCATCTCCGAGCTGCTGATGACCGAGGGCCTGGAGCGCAAGCCCGCCGAGTCGGCCGGCCCCGGCGACATCATCGCCGTCGCCGGAATCCCCGAGATCATGATCGGGGAGACCCTCGCCGACGCCGAGAACCCCGTACCGCTGCCCCTGATCACCGTCGACGAGCCGGCGATCTCGATGACCATCGGCACCAACACCTCGCCGCTCGTCGGCCGGGTCAAGGGTGCCAAGGTCACCGCCCGGATGGTCAAGGACCGCCTCGACAAGGAACTCATCGGCAACGTCTCCCTGCGGGTGCTGCCCACCGAGCGCCCCGACGCGTGGGAGGTGCAGGGGCGTGGTGAACTCGCCCTGGCCATCCTGGTCGAGCAGATGCGCCGCGAGTCCTTCGAACTGACCGTCGGCAAGCCGCAGGTCGTCACCCGCGAGATCGACGGCAAGACCTGCGAGCCCGTCGAGCGACTCACCATCGACGCCCCCGACGACTACCTGGGCGCCATCACCCAACTCCTCGCCACCCGCAAGGGCCGGATGGAGCAGCTGGTCAACCACGGCACCGGCTGGATCCGGATGGAGTGGCTGGTGCCGGCGCGCGGTCTGATCGGCTTCCGCACCGAGTTCCTCACCGAGACCCGGGGCACCGGCATCCTGCACCACGTCTTCGAGTCCTACGAGCCGTGGTTCGGCGAGCTGCGTACCCGCAACAACGGCTCGCTCGTCGCCGACCGGGCCGGTGCTGTCACCGCCTTCGCGATGACCAACCTCCAGGAGCGCGGTCAGCTCTTCATCGAACCCGGCACCGAGGTGTACGAGGGCATGATCGTCGGGGAGAACTCCCGCTCCGACGACATGGACGTCAACATCACCAAGGAGAAGAAGCTCACCAACATGCGCTCCTCCACAGCCGACGAGACCGAGAAGCTGATCCCGCCGCGCAAGCTCTCCCTGGAGCAGGCGCTGGAGTTCTGCCGCGAGGACGAGTGCGTCGAGGTCACCCCCGCTGCGGTCCGGATCCGCAAGGTGGTGCTCGACCAGACCCAGCGGGCCCGCGCCACCGCCCGCCGCAAGCACACCAACTGAGGTACGCGATGTCCGGGGCCCCACCCACCGGCGGGGCCCCGGCGCACCCCACCGACCACGACTGGGCGGCCCTCGACCGGCGGCTGGACGCGGTGCCCGGCACCGTGTCGGCGTACCTGGGTCGCTTGGACGCCCCACCCACCTGGACCCGGCACCCCGACGCCACCCACTACGCGGCCAGCACCATGAAGGTGGCGGTGCTCGCCGCCCTGCACCGGGCCGCCGAGGCGGGTGTCCTCGACCCGGACGCCCCGGTGCCCGTCACCAACGACTTCGCCTCGGCCCGGCCGGGTGCACAGCGGTTCTCCTGCGCCCGGCACTTCGACAACGACGACACTGTCTGGCAGCGACTCGGCGACCGGGCACCGCTGCGGTGGCTCGCCGAACGGATGATCGTCCGCTCCGGGAACCTGGCCACCAACCTCTGCCTGGCCCACGTCGGGTCCCCGGCGGTGGCCCGGGTCTGGGAACTGGTCGGTGCCCGGCACAGCGTCACCGCCCGGGGTATCGAGGACCTCGCCGCCCGCGAGGCCGGCATCACCAACCTGGTCACCGCCGCCGACCTGGCGGCCCTCCTCGGCGCGATCGCCACCGGTGCCACCTGGCCCGGTCCGCTGGCCACCCCGGCGGGCTGCGCGGCGATGCTCGACGTGCTCGTCGCGCAGGAACACCGGGAGGACCTCGCCGCGGGTCTCCCCCCGGGCACCCGGATCGCGCACAAGAGCGGCTGGGTACGGGGGATCCGCCACGGGGCCGGCATCGTCTATCCCGCCGACGCCCCGCCGTACCTGATCGTCGTCTGCACCACCCTCGACCCGGAGCACGCCGCCGACCTGGACGCCTGCGAGCTGGTAGCGGGGATCTCGGCCACCGCCTGGGCGGCCCGGCACCACCTCGGGTGACGGCCGGGCCGCGCGGGCTCAGGGCAGCTTGGTCAGCTCGCGGCGGCGGTCCCGGGACGACTTGACCAGGCTGGCCACCGTGGCCACGGCGAGCGTGCCGACGATGACCGACAGGGAGAGCCAGATCGGGATGTGCGGCGCCCAGCCGACCGGCTGGCCCTCGTTGACGAAGGACAGCCGGTTGTCGGCGAGCGCCTCCAGCACCAGTTTGACGCCGATGAAGCCGAGGACCACGGCCAGGCCGTAGCTGAGGTAGACCAGCCGGTTCAGCAGCCCTCCGAGGAGGAAGTAGAGCTGCCGCAGGCCCATCAGGGCGAACACGTTCGCGGTGAAGACCAGGTACGGCTCCTGGGTGATACCGAAGATCGCCGGGATCGAGTCGAGGGCGAAGATCAGATCGGTGGTGCCGATGGCGATCATGACGATCAGCATCGGGGTGAACACCAGCCGACCGTGACGCCTGTCGGTCATCTTGCCGTCGTGGTAGTCCCGTGAGATGGGCAGCACCCGACGGCTGACCCGGATCAGCGCGTTCTCCTTGAACTCCTCGGCCTCCGGCTCGCCCTGCCGGGCCAGGTTGATCGCCGTGTAGATCAGGAACGCACCGAAGATGTAGAAGACGAAGGAGAACCGCTCGATCAGTGCGGTGCCGGCGGCGATGAAACCGCCCCGCATCACCAACGCCAGGATGATGCCGATCATCAGCACCTTCTGCTGGTACACCCGGGGCACCGCGAACCGGGACATGATGATCACGAAGACGAAGAGGTTGTCCACCGAGAGGCTCTTCTCGGTGAGGTACCCGGTGAAGAACTCCCCCGCCGGGCCGGAACCCGAGACGAACCAGAGCCCCACCCCGAAGATCACAGCCAGCCCGACGTAGACGGCGGTCCAGATGCTCGCCTCACGGATACTCGGCTCGTGCGGGCGGCGTCCGATGATCAACAGGTCGATCGTCAGTACCACCACCAGCACGGCCAGGGACACCAGCCACACCCACGTGGACACGTTCACGAACACCCTCCGGCGGACAGGCCAGGCCGGATGCGGACACCCGTGGGGGCGTCACACCCGTCGTCCTGGCGCTGGCGACTGTCGGAGGTCTCTTCCGCCACCGGCTCGGCGAGTCGGTGGCCGGCGGGCCCGGGTCAGCCGCCCGGCTGGCGGTCGACCGTGCTGACGAGCCCGTCGTGGGGGGAATACTCCCCTCCTCGTCGGTCATTGTTCACCATCACTAACCCTTGGCGCATCCCAGGTGACAGCGACCCCCACCACACGCCTTTTCGGACGATGGTGTGGTCGTGCCCGGGTGGACTGCGGCACTCCGCGCAGGTCTTCCTAGGAGGCTAGGTGTCATTCTCGGGACGGTGCCCGGACAGACGGTGCCGGGGGTCGGAGAAGGCGGTACCGGTGCACGTGGCAGGCTCTCGGGCATGGTGCTTGAGGTCGCGCTCATCGACGTACTGCCCGGACACGAGGCGGACTTCGCCGCCGCGTACGCCCAGGGTCACCCCCTGGTCGCCGGCACCCCCGGATGCCGGTCGGTGCGGATGACCCAGGGTGTCGAGTCCCCCACCCGGTTCGTGCTCCTGGTGGAGTGGGACTCGGTCGAGGCCCACGAGGAGAACTTCCGCCAGAGCGAGCGGTTCGCGCAGTGGCGGGCCCTGATCGGCCCCCACTTCGCCGGCCCGCCGCAGGTCGAGCACTTCGTCGACGTCCCCGCCTGAGCGCTCCTGCGTCCCGGTCGATGCCACCGGGCTGGGCTGCCACCGGGCTGGGCTCCTGGGCCTCGGTCCGTTCCGCGATGCCACCGGTCTGAGCTGCGGCGTCCCGGTCCGGTCACGGTCCGCCGAGCGGTCACGTCCCGCCGGGCGGACGGGGGGGGCGACGGCGGGATGGGGCGGGGCGGCGGATCGGCCGGAGTTTGCCGACATCCCCGGAATTCTGTCGCACTCACGGGTTATCGTCCGGCGGAGGCCACCGGCCCCGGCGGACTCGGGGGCGTCGGGTCCGGTGGCCTCGGCTTTCCTCTGGGCTCAGCTTTCCTCTGGGCTCGGCTTTCCTCTGGGCTCAGCTCTCCTCTGGGCTCGGCCTTTTCCTGGGGCCTCAATCGACCCGATGGCCAGCCGGCCCCGGGGACCCGGTGGCCCCAGCGTGCCAGAGAACTTCAGCCCGTGCCCCGGGGACTTCAGCCGTGCCCGGGGACCGGGCTCCGGGGGCTCGGAGCCACCGCCCTCGTGGGTTCGCCCGACCGTTCGGTTCCGGCGCGGGCGGTCAGCAGCTCCGCCGACCGCTCCTCGTCCAGGGCCGCCCCGACCAGCCAGTCCACCAGTTGGGCGTACCGGTCCAGGTTCGGCTCGGCGACCAGCCGGACGTCGGAGGTGAGCGTCTCCAGCATCACCGTCCGAGGGTCGGCCGGATCCGGGAAGGAGTAGCTGGAGAAGGGGGTCAACGGGTCGGCCGGTAGGGACGCGCCGTGGGGCAGCACGCGGATCGACACGTTCGGCAGGGCACCGAGGTCGACCAGGTGCCGGAGCTGCTCGCTCCGTACCTCCGGGGGCACCCCCACCAGGTCGACGGCCGTCTCGGTGAGCACCGCCGTGTACCGGGGCGGGTGCGCCCGACGGAGCACCTCCTGCCGAGCCATCCGGGCGCGTACGTCGGCGTCCACGTCCACTCCCGGGTCGGTCCACCGGCCCGCCTCGATCCGCGCACGGGCGTACGCCGGGGTCTGGAGCAGCCCGGGGACCAGGGCCGGCTGGTATTCCAGGATGGTCGCCGCCCCCGCCTCCAGTTCGGCGTAGACGCGCTGGCGCTCCCCCATCTCGCTGAGCGACTTCCACCATCCCCTGCCGGTCGCGGCGTCCCGGGCGATGACGATCAGGGCGTCCCGCTGGGTGTCGGGGACCTGGTAGACGTCGAGGAGGTCGAGCACATCGGCCAGATCAGGGCGGCTCTGCCCCAACTCGATCCGGGACAGCTTCGAGGTCGACGCCCAGCCGAGCCGGCCGCACACCTGCTCCAGCGTGAGCGCCCCCTGTCGACGCAACTGGCGCAGCTCCGCCCCCAGGCGGGCACGACGAATCACTGGACTGGTTGGTAACGGCATCCGGCCTCCCCAGGAGGGAGACTAGCCACTCTGGTCACTCACGGCAATAGATCGCTTGCGGTTAGCGACGACGGGGTGCCCGGGTCAGGACACCCCGGCGGTGTCCATGCCGCGCAACTCCTTCTTCAGCTCCGCCACCTCGTCCCGGATCCGGGCCGCCAGCTCGAACTGGAGCTCCCGGGCTGCGGCAAGCATCTGGTCGTTGAGCTCCTGGATGAGCTGCGCCAGGTCGGCCCGGGCCATCCCCTCCCGGGACGGGGTGGCAGCGGTCCGGGAGGATCGGCTGCGCGTCTCCTTGACCGGAGCCTTGCCCCGCGACAGCTGTCGGGCCGCGCCCCCGACCCTGGTGTTCTCGGTGTCCTCCGCCTCCCGGTAGATGTCGTCGAGGATGTCGTGGATCTTCTTACGCAGCGGCTCCGGGCTGATGCCGTGCGCCTCGTTGTGCGCGATCTGCTTGGCCCGCCGCCGGCTGGTCTCCCCGATCGCCTCTGCCATCGACGGGGTGACCTTGTCGGCGTACATGTGGACCTGGCCGGAGACGTTACGGGCGGCCCGGCCGATCGTCTGGATCAGGGACCGGCCGCTGCGCAGGAAGCCCTCCTTGTCGGCGTCCAGGATCGCCACCAGCGACACCTCGGGCAGGTCCAGCCCCTCCCGGAGCAGGTTGATCCCGACCAGTACGTCGTAGTCGCCCTTGCGCAGCTCGCTGAGCAGCTCCACCCGGCGCAGCGTGTCGACCTCCGAGTGCAGGTAGCGCACCCGGATGCCGTTCTCCAGGAGGTAGTCCGACAGGTCCTCGGCCATCTTCTTGGTCAACGTGGTGACCAGGACCCGCTCGTCCCGCTCGGTCCGCAACTTGATCTCGTGCATCAGGTCGTCGATCTGCCCCTTGGTGGGCTTGACCACGACCTCCGGGTCGACCAGGCCGGTCGGCCGGATCACCTGCTCGACGAACTCCCCCTGGGCCTGCTCCATCTCCCAGTTGCCCGGGGTGGCCGACAGGAAGACCATCTGCCCGACGCGTTCCAGGAACTCGTCGAAGCGCAGGGGCCGGTTGTCGGCGGCGCTGGGCAGCCGGAACCCGTGGTCGATGAGCATCCGCTTGCGGGAGGCGTCCCCCTCGAACATGCCCCCGATCTGCGGGATGCTCACGTGGGACTCGTCGACCACCGCGAGGAAGTCGTCGGGGAAGTAGTCGAGCAGACAGTGCGGAGGGCTGCCGGGGAGCCGGCCGTCGATGTGCATGGAGTAGTTCTCGATGCCGGAGCAGAAGCCGACCTGCCGCATCATCTCGATGTCGTAGGTGGTCCGCATCCGCAGCCGCTGCGCCTCCAGCAGCTTGCCCTGCCGATCCAGCTCGGCCAGCCGCTCGGCCAGCTCCGCCTCGATGTCGCGGATCGCCCGTTCCATCCGCTCCGGACCGGCCGCGTAGTGCGTGGCCGGGAAGATCAGCAGGTTGTCGACCTCCCGGATCACGTCCCCGGTGAGGGGGTTGAGGTAGTAGAGCTTCTCCACCTCGTCACCGAAGAGCTCGATCCGGACCGCCATCTCCTCGTACGCCGGGATGATCTCCAGGGTGTCGCCGCGGACCCGGAAGGTGCCCCGCTGGAAGGCCATGTCGTTGCGGGTGTACTGGATGTCGACCAGCCGACGCAGCAGCTGGTCGCGGTCGAGTTCCTGCCCGACGGTGACCCGGACCGCCCGGTCGAGGTACTCCTCCGGGGTGCCCAGGCCGTAGATGGCCGAGACCGTGGCCACCACGATCACGTCTCGGCGGGTGAGCAGCGACATGGTCGCCGAGTGCCGCAGCCGCTCCACCTCCTCGTTGATCGAGGAGTCCTTCTCGATGTAGGTGTCGGTCTGCGGGATGTACGCCTCGGGCTGGTAGTAGTCGTAGTACGAGACGAAGTACTCCACGGCGTTGTTCGGAAGCAGCTCGCCGAACTCCTTGGCCAGCTGGGCGCAGAGCGTCTTGTTCGGTGCCAGCACCAGGGTCGGCCGTTGCAGGCGCTCGACCAGCCACGCCGTGGTGGCGCTCTTGCCGGTGCCCGTCGCACCGAGCAGAACGGTGTTGCGGTCACCGCGGCGGACCCGCCGCTCCAGGTCGTCGATCGCCGCCGGCTGGTCACCGGCCGGCTGGTAGTCGCTGACGACCTGGAAACGGCCGTCGAGCCGAGGAATGTCGAGCGCCATGACACCACCGTACGCCGGGGGTCCGACACGCCACGACGACTACGGTGAGTTGATGATCGGCTTCGATATTCCCATTGTGTGGCACATCTCACCGGGCTAAGGTACTGCCGTAGGCCGCTCGCGGCGGCCGACCGGTCCGACGGGCCGAGCCGTCATCGGCCGCCCGTTGCCCGGCACAGGGTCGCAGCACCCGGCTCACACCGGCGAGCGCACCGACGTGGTCGCGCGGGAGGCGCAGACCGGCCGCCGCGAGCGCCCTGCACGTCGGGCGGCCACCCGACCACACTTCACACGTCACCCACCGACCACCCCGGTAGTTCACCTGGCGTGACCAGTTCCGCCCGGAATGCCCGTACCGCCGGCTCCGCCCGGGTCGACCGCCCCGGACCCGCCACGGCCCCCGTGCCGGGCCGTGGTCCGCTGCCCGACGCCGACGCGGTGACCCGGCAGGACGCCCTCCTGCCCGGCCTCGACGACGAGCCCGACGTGGCCGACACCCCCGCCGGTCCGGTACCCCGCCGCACCCTGCTGAGGATGCTCGTCGCGACGGCCGTCGTGGCTGCGGCGGCACTGGTGGCGGTCCTGGTGACCTGGGAACCCGAACCCACAGCACCGGCCCGGGACCTCACCCGGGCCGAAGCCGACAGGTTCGCCGCCCTGCGGGTCACCAACCACCGGGACGTCCGGTCCGGCCTGCGGATCACCGTCGGCTCCGGAGCCGGCCGCCTCGACCTCGTCGGGTGGGTCGACTGGGCCCTTCCGCTGGTCTACCTCGACGTCGGCGGCCCCGGCGCCGGTGCGGACCGGGGACTCGTCCAGGCCACCCCGACCCACCTGCTGACCCGGCCCGACCCCACCGCCGTCCCGACTCCCGCCCCACCGCCGCTGCTGCCGCCGACCGACCGGTGGCGGTTCCAGGAGCGACCCCTCGGCCTGGGCCCCCTGCTCGACCTGCTGTTCGGTCTCGCGGCCGACAACCCGGACCTGGGAGCCGGGCACGGGGTCCGGTGGCTGGGCACCGCCACCGCCGGTAACGCGGCAGTCGACCTCGTCCAGGGCGCGCTGCCCGGCTCCGGCCGGACCGCCGCGGTGCCCAGCTTCGGCCCGGCGACTCCCCTGCCCGACACCGGGCAGGCAGGTCGGCAGGGCGCGGGCACCACCGGTCCACCCTCCGGTACCCCCCGGTCGGGCGCCCCGGCCCGCGCCGACGACCGCCCCACCGGCAGGGTCGTGGAGGGGCACCCCCGCTACTGGCTGGACCGGGACGCCCGCCTACGCCGGCTGGAGGCGCGGCTGCCCGGTGACGTCCCGGTCGCTGTCGAGCTGAACCGGACGGACCGGCCCGTGCTGCGTCCGGTCGCCGCGCTCGGCGGCCGACCGGGCCTACCGCGTCAGCTCACCGTCGCCGAGCAGCGCAGACTCGCCAAGGTCCCGGCCGCCCTGCGGGCCCGGGGGGCGGGCCCGGTGACTGTCACCGCCCCCGTCACCACCTCCCGAAACCTGCGCGCCGCCGGCTGGCTGAGCTGGACCGGGGCGGTCGCGTACCTGTCGGTGGCCGACCTGAACGCCCCCGAACGCCGGACCCTGGTACGCCACGGTGCCGCCGGGACACTGCGGACGCAGCGTCCGACCACCCCGGCCGACGGCACCGCCGAGGCGCCCGCCCGACCGCCGGTGGCCGCCCCCACCACCGGCTGGCAGCGGGGACGCGCCGACGACCTCGACCGACTGGTGGGGATGGCGCTGCATCCCGACCGGATCGACCTGGCCGCCCCGGCCCTGCGGCTACGCGAGGAACGACTGGCCGGTCGGACCGTCGACGTCATCGAGGTACGCACCGCACCGGCCCCGTCCCGGCTGTGGATCGACCGCGCCGGTCGGCCACACCGACTCGAACTGCGCGGATCGGCCGGCACCTGGCTGCAACTGGACGTCCACACCGGTCCGGTGCCACGGCTACCGTCCCCGCCGCCCCGCTGACGCCGTCGGTGGCCTCAGGGCCGCCACCCGGTCTGGTCCGCCCACTGCTCGGCCCGCAGGTGTTCCTCGTCGAACCACGGATCCTTCGCTGTGGCGTACGCGCCGCTGTCCGGGGCCGTCGCCGCCAACTCCCGCTTGAGCATCAGGTACGCGGCCCGCTGGTCGGGGTCGGCCCGCAGATGGTCGCGCATCAGCAGGGCGTACCGCCATCCGGGGGAGCCCGCCGGCCGGACGTGCAGGTGCACCGGGCGACCCGGGTCGGCGCTGCCGTGCAACCGCTTCTCCCAGCGTCCGCTCCCGGCCGGGCGGGGGTTGTCCCACCACTCGCCGGGCACCCGGGGGAAGCCGGCGTCGGCGAGCCGGTCGGCGACCTCGTCCGCCTCGGTCAGCGACGACACGGTCAGCTGGATGTCGATGACGTCCTTGGCGGCCAGCCCCGGCACAGCTGTCGAGCCGATGTGGTCGATGCGCGGGTCGGCCGGGGCGAGCGCGTGCCGGAGCCGGGCGGCCAGCCGGGCGTACTGCTGCGGCCAGGTCGGGTCGGGTTCGCTCAACACCACCCGTCGGGTTCGTACCGGCCGCCGGTGCCGCAGGTTCTCCTCGTACGGCAGCAGCCGCTCCCGCCACACCGCGTCCACCTGGGCGTGCAGCTCGTCGAGGGTGCCGTCGTTGGTGACCAGGACGTCGGCTGCGGCCCGCCGGCGGTCGTCGTCGGTCTGCGCGGCGATCCGCCGTTCGGCCTCCGCCCGGTCCATCCCCCGGTCCTGCGACAGCCGGGCCAACCGGATCGGCACGGCGGTCTGCACCACCACCACCAGGTGGTACGTCGGGGCGAGCCCCACCTCCACGAGCAGCGGTACGTCGTTGACGACCACCGCGTCCGGGGGCGTCGCCGCCATCAGCTCGGCCGTCCGGGAGCGCACCCGGGGGTGGGTGATCGCCTCAAGCCGCCGACGCCCCTGCTCGTCGGCGAAGACCAGGGCACCGAGGGCGGCCCGGTCCAGTGCCCCCTGTGGGGTGAGGACCCGGTCGGAGAAGGCGGCCACCACCTCGGCCAGCCCCGGGGTGCCGGGGGCCACCACCTCCCGGGCGACCTGGTCGGCGTCGATCACCACCGCGCCCGAATCGCGCAGCCGTCGGGCGACGGCGCTCTTTCCCGACCCGATCCCACCGGTCAATCCCACCCGCAACACCCCACCAGTCAACCGCATCACTGGCGTCACACCAACTCGTCTCCTCCTGATCGTGCGGCGGGTGGGTCGCCGTGGACACGACGGAGCCCCGCCGCGACGACCGGACGAACCGGATCGTCGCGACGGGGCCCCTGGTGCTCGGTGAGCGCCGTCAGCGGGTCACTTGCCGCCGGCGAGCTTCTCCCGCAGTGCGGCGAGCGCCTCGTCGGTGGCGAGGGTGCCGGCCGGCTCCTCGTTCTGTCGGGCCGGAGCCGACGAGGTCGAGGTGGTGGTGCCACCGGTGGACACGGCCGGAGCCGGGTTCGCGGCGGCCTCGGCGTCGGCGGCCCGGGAGTTCTGCACCTGCTTGGTGTGGGCCTCCCAGCGCTGACGCGCCTCGGCGTACTGCTGCTCCCACTCCTCGCGCTGCTTCTCGTAGCCCTCGAGCCACTCGCCGGTCTCCGGGTCGAAGCCCTCGGGGTACTTGTAGTTCCCCTGGTCGTCGTACTCGGCGGCCATGCCGTAGAGGGTCGGGTCGAAGTGCTCCTCGCCCTCGACGAAGCCCTCGTTGGCCTGCTTGAGGGAGAGCGAGATCCGGCGACGCTCCAGGTCGATGTCGATGACCTTGACCATGACCTCGGAGCCGACCTGGACGACCTGCTCCGGGATCTCCACGTGGCGCTCGGCCAGCTCGGAGATGTGGACCAGACCCTCGATGCCGTCGTCCACCCGGACGAAGGCACCGAACGGCACCAGCTTGGTGACCTTACCCGGGACGATCTGCTGGATCGCGTGGGTCCGGGCGAACTGCCGCCACGGGTCCTCCTGGGTCGCCTTCAGCGACAGCGAGACCCGCTCGCGGTCCAGGTCGACGTCCAGGACCTCGACCTCGACCTCCTGGCCCACCTCGACGACCTCGGACGGGTGGTCGATGTGCTTCCAGGACAGCTCGGAGACGTGCACCAGACCGTCCACGCCGCCGAGGTCGACGAACGCACCGAAGTTGACGATCGAGGAGACGACGCCCTTGCGGACCTGCCCCTTCTGGAGCTTGTTGAGGAACTCGGTACGCACCTCGGACTGGGTCTGCTCGAGCCAGGCCCGGCGGGACAGGACCACGTTGTTGCGGTTCTTGTCCAGCTCGATGATCTTGGCTTCGAGCTCCCGGCCGACGTACGGCTGGAGGTCGCGTACCCGGCGCATCTCGACCAGCGAGGCGGGGAGGAAGCCGCGCAGCCCGATGTCGAGGATGAGGCCACCCTTGACCACCTCGATGACCGAACCGCGGACGACGCCGTCCTCGTCCTTGATCTTCTCGATGGTGCCCCACGCCCGCTCGTACTGCGCGCGCTTCTTCGAGAGGATCAGACGCCCCTCCTTGTCCTCCTTCTGGAGGACAAGGGCCTCGATGTGGTCACCCACCGAAACGACTTCGGCCGGGTCCACGTCGTGCTTGATCGACAACTCCCGAGAGGGGATGACACCCTCGGTCTTGTAGCCGATGTCGAGCAGGACCTCGTCCCGATCGACCTTGACGACGGTGCCTTCGACAATGTCGCCGTCATTGAAGTACTTGATGGTCTCGTCGATCGCGGCGAGGAATGCTTCCTCTGAACCGAGGTCGTCGATGGTGACCCTGTTGGCGCTCGAGGGGGCCTCGATGCTGCTCGTCATGTGGGCGGTTGCTCCGGTCGGATGGTGTGTCACAGCAGGCTTGGTGTTGCGGTGACCTGTTCGCGCCAGCGGATCCGCCGCCGGGCACACCGAACGATCGCCCTGAGATGATCATTAGTGGCTCCGTGGCCGCGCACCTGCTCCCTGCCGAGACACGCGATCCGCGAGCGCATCCTCTACCCTACCGTGTGCATTACCACAGCGTGCAAGCCCCGGGGGTACGTGATCCGGCCCGCTTTTCTCCGAAGGCCGCCCCATATGCACCTGTGACGATACTTCACGGTGGAACGCCCCTGAACGAACCACCACGTCGCCACCGCCCCGCCACCCGCGTCGTACCGCCCGGCCCCGGGTGGCCGGACCCTACACTGCCGAGGTGAGTGACGACGCCGACGAACCGGGCGGCCCCCGGGACGACTCCCCCGAAGCCGACGAGCGGGCCGTGTTGCGCCGGGCGGTGACCGACGCGGAGAGCCGGCAGGCGAGCCGGTCGTGGTGGGACACCGACGCCGACGACTACCAGGCCGAACACGGCGCCTTCCTCGGCGACCTGGACTTCGTCTGGTGCCCGGAGGGGCTGCGCGAGGCCGACGCCCGACTGCTCGGCAAGCTGGCCGGCCGCCGGATCCTGGAGGTGGGCTGCGGCGCGGCGGCGGCCGCCCGGTGGTTGGCCACCCAGGGTGCCCAGGTCGCCGCCGTCGACCTCTCCGCCGGGATGCTGCGCCACGCCGCGCAGGCCGCCGACCGGACCGGGGTACGCGTACCGCTGGTGCAGGCCGACGCCCTCGCGCTGCCCTTCGCCGACGGCGCGTTCGACACCGCCTGCACGGCGTTCGGGGCGATCCCGTTCGTGGCCGACTCGGCGGCGGTGATGCGGGAGGTGCACCGGGTCCTGCGCCCCGGTGGCAGGTGGGTCTTCTCGGTGACCCACCCGATGCGCTGGATCTTCCTCGACGATCCGGGCGAGGGCGGGCTGCGGGCGGTCCACTCGTACTTCGACCGCGACCCGTACGTCGAGCAGGACGCCACCGGTCTGCCCACCTACGTCGAGCAGCACCGCACCCTCGGCGACCGGATCCGTGAACTGGTCGGGGCCGGGTTCCGACTGGTGGACCTGGTGGAACCGGAGTGGCCGGAGGGGCACGAGGGGATCTGGGGGCAGTGGAGTCCGCTGCGGGGTCGCCTCTTCCCGGGCACCGCCGTCTTCGTCGCCGAGCGACCCGAGGAGTGAGACCCGCGCCCCTCGGAGCGCACCGCACCCTGCGAAGACGAACCCCGGCCGGGCGGCCCGCTCGTTTCCCACAGGGCTCGCCGGGTACCCGCAGGTCGTGGCCGGACAGCGGGTCCGTCCAGGGGTCACGCCCCTGCGCGGGACCACGCGCCCGGCGGGCCGCCGACGTCCCGCAGGGGCGAAACCTCTCACACCGACCGGAGGGCACAGCGCCATGAGCGAGCGTGACCAGGGGCGGGACACCTACCGGGAGTTCACCGAGGCGGTCAACATGAAGCCCGGAGAGCTGTCGACGTGGCTGGAGACCGAGGAGTCCAAGCACGTCGGCTGGCTGAAGAAGGGCACCAGGGGCGGCGAGTCGGTGGGCCACGCCTCGGGTCGACGGATCATCGACCTGCTGCGCCGTAAGCGCGCCGACCTCACCGACAACGACTACCGGCACATGCGCAAGGTCGTCGGGTACGTCCACCGGCACCTCGCCCAGCGTCCCGCCGGGGACGTCCGCGACACCAGGTGGCGGTGGTCGCTGATGAACTGGGGCCACGACCCCCTCCGGTGAGGGGGCCGCTCCCCTAGTGGTCGGCGCTGTTCCAGTCGCGGCCCTCGCCGACCGACACCTCCAACGGCACCGACAGCGGATACGCGTCACCCATCCGCCGTCGGACCAGCTCCTCCAACGCGGTCCGCTCCCCCGGGGCGACCTCGAAGACCAACTCGTCGTGGACCTGCAACAGCATCCGTGACCGCAGCCCGGACTCCCGCAGGGCCGTGTCCACGTGCAGCATGGCGACCTTGATGATGTCGGCGGCGGACCCCTGGATCGGGGCGTTGAGCGCCATCCGCTCGGCCATCTCCCGTCGCTGCCTGTTGTCGCTGACCAGGTCCGGAAGGTAACGGCGGCGGCCCAGGACGGTGGAGGTGTACCCGTCGTGGCGGGCCCTGGCCACCACCTCGTGCAGGTAGTCGCGGACCCCGCCGAACCCGGCGAAGTAGTTCTCCATCAACCCCCGGGCCTCCTCGGCGCTGATGCCGAGCTGCTGGGAGAGACCGAAGGCACTGAGCCCGTACGCCAGGCCGTAGTTCATCGCCTTGATCTTGCGACGCTGGTCGGCGGTGACCGCCTCGACGGCGACCTCGAAGACCGACGACGCGGTGGCGGCGTGGAAGTCGGCACCGGAGTTGAACGCGTCGATCAGCGCCTGGTCACCGGAGAGGTGGGCCATGATCCGCATCTCGATCTGGCTGTAGTCGGCGGTCAGGAGGGTCTCGTACCCCTGGCCCACCACGAAGGCCCGCCGGATCCGGCGCCCCTCCTCGGTGCGGATCGGGATGTTCTGCAGGTTGGGTTCGGTCGAGGAGAGCCGCCCGGTCGCCGCCACCGTCTGGTTGAAGGTGGTGTGGATCCGCCCGTCGTCGGAGACCGACTTGAGCAGTCCGTCGACGGTGGACTTCAGCTTCGCCACGTCCCGGTGGCGCAGCAGGTGGTGCAGGAGCGGGTGTTCGGTCTGCGCGTACAGCCACTGGAGGGCGTCGGCGTCGGTGGTGTACCCGGTCTTGATCTTCTTGGTCTTCGGCAGGTTCAGCTCCCCGAAGAGGATCTCCTGCAACTGCTTCGGCGAGCCCAGGTTGAACTCCCGCCCCACCACCCCGGACGCGCTCTGCGCGGCGGCCTTCACCTCCCCCGCGAAGTGCGCCTCCAACTCCGTGAGGTAGTCGGTGTCGGCGGCGATGCCGATCCGCTCCATCCCCGCCAGCACCCGCATCAGGGGCAGCTCCACCTCGGCCATCAACCGGGCCGACTGCTCACCGTCCCGGGACAGCTCGGCGTCGATCGCGTCGGCCAGGTCGAGGGTGGCCCGGGCCTGGAGCATGAGGTTCTCCTCGGCGCGGCCGTCGTCGCCCAGCCCCTCCAGGGTGAGTTGCCCGGTCTCCGGGGCGTCCACCCGCAGCTCCCGGTGCAGGTAGCGCAGCGCCAGGTCGGTCAGGTCGTAGGAACGCTGGTCGGGGCGGGCCAGGTACGCCGCGATCTGGGTGTCCCGGGCGATCCCGGCCAGCTCCCACCCGGCGGCGGCGAAGGCGAGCACCGCCGGTTTGCTGTCGTGCAGGACCTTCGGTCGGGTCGGGTCGGCCAGCCACGCCGACAGGGCACTCTCGTCGTCCGGTTCGAGGGTGGCCGGGTCGAACCAGGCCGCCGCCCCGTCCCCGGTGGCCAGGGCCATCCCCAGCACCGAGGCGGTGTGCCGCCGGTTGGGGCCGGTGTCGAGCCTGACCGCCACCCCGACCCCGGTCCCCGCCGGGCCGTACGTCTCCAGCCACCCGGCGAGCGCCCCCGGCTCGGTGAGGACCTGCCCGGCCAGGTCGAACCCGGACTCCGCCTCCGGCTCGACGGCGTCGAGATACTGGTAGAGCCGGTCCCGCAGGATCCGGAACTCCAGGGCGTCGAAGACCTGGTGGACGGCTTCCCGGTCCCAGCCGCTCCACCGGGCCTCCTCCGGGGTCAGCGGCAACTCCAGGTCGGAGACGAGACAGTTGAGCTCGTAGTTGCGGATCACGTCGGCCAGCCGCTCCCGCAGACTGTCACCGGCCTTGCCCTTGATCTCGTCGGCCCGGGCGATCACGCCCTCCACCCCGCCGTACGCGTTGATCCACTTGGCGGCGGTCTTCGGCCCCACCCCGGGGACCCCGGGGAGGTTGTCGCTGGTCTCGCCGACCAGCGCGGCCAGGTCCCGGTAGTGGCGCGGGCCGACGCCGTACTTCGCCTCGATCGCGGCGGCGTCCATCCGGGCCAGGTCGGAGACGCCCTTACGCGGGTAGAGCACGGTGATCCGGTCGTCGACGAGCTGGAAGGCGTCCCGGTCGCCGCTGCTGACCAGCACCGTCATGCCCTGGTCGCGGGCCTGGCAGGCGAGGGTGGCGATGACGTCGTCGGCTTCGTACCCCTCCTTCTCCACCACCGGGACCCGCAGCGCGGCGAGGACCTCCTTGACCAGGCTCACCTGGCCCTTGAAGTCGGCGGGGGTCTCGCTGCGCCCGGCCTTGTACTCCGCGTAGCGGTCGGTACGGAAGGAGTGGCGGGAGACGTCGAAGGCGACGGCGATGTGGGTGGGCTGCTCGTCGCGGAGAACGTTGATCAGCATGGAGGTGAAGCCGTACACCGCGTTGGTGGGCTGCCCGGTCGTGGTGGAGAAGTTCTCCACCGGCAGGGCGAAGAACGCCCGGTATGCCAGGGAGTGTCCGTCGACGAGGAGCAGGCGCGGAGTCGTAGCAGTCACGAGGCGACTCTAGTCCGAGGCTGTGACAGCCCGGCACAGCGGCACGGCCCCGGTCGGCCCACAGCGGGCCGACCGGGAACCGACGCCGTCAGAGCACCTTCGCCAGGAACGCCTTCGTCCGGTCGTGGCGGGGGTTCGCGATGACCTCCCGGGGTGCCCCGGACTCCACCACCACACCCTCGTCCATGAAGACCAGACTGTCCCCGACCTCCCGGGCGAACCCGATCTCGTGGGTCACCACGATCATGGTCATCCCGTCGCGGGCCAGGTCCTTCATCACCTCGAGGACCTCACCGACCAGTTCCGGGTCCAGGGCGCTGGTGGGCTCGTCGAAGAGCATCAGCTTCGGCTGCATGGCCAGGGCACGGGCGATCGCCACCCGCTGCTGCTGCCCGCCGGAGAGCTGCCCCGGATAGTTGCCCATCCGGTCACCGAGCCCGACCCGTTCCAGCAGCGCGGCGGCCCGGTCCCGGGCCACCGACCTCTTCTCCCGACGCACCATCAACGGCGCCTCGGTGACGTTGTCCAGGGCGGTCTTGTGCGGGAAGAGGTTGAACCGCTGGAACACCATCCCGATCGAACGGCGCTGCGCGGCGACCTCCTTCTCCCGCAGCTCGTGCAGCTTCCCGCCGCGTTCCCGGTAGCCGATCAACTCCCCGTCCACCCGGATCCGACCGGCGTTGATCTTCTCCAGGTGGTTGATGCAGCGCAGGAATGTCGACTTGCCCGACCCCGACGGCCCGAGCAGACAGCAGACCTCACCGGTGCCGACCTCGAGGTCGATGCCCCTGAGGACCTCGACCGACCCGAACGCCTTGTGCACCTGCTCGGCCCGGACCATCGGCTCCGCGGCCGTGGCGTCGGGTGACTCCGTCACGTCGGTCATGACTTGACCGCCTCCGTCCCGGCGCCGCCGCCGGCCTCCGCCGTTATCCCCCGCAGTTTCAGCTTCGCCCGGCCGCTGCGCCCGTGCCCCTTGGCGAAGTGCCGCTCCAGGTAGTACTGGCCGACAAGCAGGACGCTCGTCAACGCCAGGTACCACAGGCAGGCCGCCACGTACATCGGAAACAGTTGGTACGTCCGGGTACCGACCGCCTTGAGCTGGAAGAACAGCTCGGCGGAGACCGGTACGAAGGCGACCAGCGAGGTGTCCTTGAGCATCGCGATGGTCTCGTTGCCGGTCGGCGGGATGATCACCCGCATCGCCTGCGGCAGGACGATCCGGCGCAGGATCTGCCCCCGGGTCATGCCCAGCGCCTGCGCCGCCTCGGTCTGGCCCTCGTCCACCGACTGGATACCGGCCCGGACGATCTCGGCCATGTACGCCGCCTCGGACAGACCCAGTGCCAGCACACCCGCCACGAACCCGGTCAGGATGTCGAGGGTGTTGAACCCGAACAGCCGCGCCTCGAAGTCGGTGACCCCGAACAGGGCCCCGATCTGCCTGTCGAAGGGCAGCCCGAACTCCAGCCGGGCCCAGAGGATGCCCAGGTTGCCGAAGAGGATCGCCAGGACCAGTCGGGGCACCGCCCGGAAGAACCAGGTGTAGACCCAGGCCACCCCGCGCAGGACCGGATTGTCCGACAACCGCATGATCGCCAGCACGACGCCCAGCCCGATACCGAGCAGCATCGACAGGACGAGCAACAGGAGGGTGCCCCGCACCCCGGCCATGATCGGCGGACGGAACATCTCGTCGACCATGAAGGTCCAGTTGAACGCCGTGTTCGTGACCAGCATGTTGACGAACATGGCGGTCAGGACGGCGAGCACCGCGACGGCGACCCACCGCCCGGGACGCCGCACGGGCACGGCGCGGATTGGTTCCGGCCGTGCCCGCTCGGGAGAATCCGTCTCCACCGACATGGTTACGGGTTCACCGCAGGATCGGTGATCGCCCCACCCTCGACACCCCACTTGGCCAACACCGTCTGGTAGGTGCCGTCGGCGATGACCGCCTTCACCGCGTCCCGGACCACCTCGGCGAACTCGGTCTGGTCCTTGGCCAGGGTGTAGCCGTACGGAGCCGACTCGTAGATGTCACCGAGCGACTCCAGCTGCCCACCGCTCTCCTTCACCGCGTACGCCCCGACCGGCGAGTCGGCCAGCATCGCGTCGTTCTTGCCGCTGATCACCGCAGCCGTCGCGTCGCTCTGTGCCTGGTACTGGTCGATGGTGATGGCCGGCTTCCCGGCGTCGGTACACGCCTTCGACCGGTCGGTGATGTCGTCCAGCTGCACCGTGCCGACCTGCACCGCGATCTTCTTGCCGCAGGCGTCGGTCGGGTCGACCTGAGCCGGGTTGCCCTGCTTGGTCGCCCACTGGGTGCCCGCCGAGAAGTAGCTGACCATGGTCACGGTCTGCTTACGCTCGTCGTTGATGGTGAACGAGGAGACCCCGATCTCGTACTTGCCGGAGGTGACACCGGGCAGGATCGCGTCGAACGGGGCCGCCTCGTACTCCGCCTTCAGGCCCAGCTTCTGGGCCACCGCCGTGAACAGCTCCACGTCGAAGCCGACCACCGTCCGGCCGTCGGTGTCCAGGAACTCCGCCGGCGCGTAGGTGGGGTCGGTGCCCACCTTGATCACGCCGTCGGCCTTGATCGCATCCGGTACCCGCGCCGCCAGGGCGTCGTCGACCGCCGAGGTGACGGTCGGCCCGGCACCCGGCTGGTCGCCGGTGCTCTCCTTCTCCCCGCAGGCGGCGAGGGAGATGGTGAGCAGGGCCGCACCGGCGACGCCGAGCGCCGCCCGTCGACCACCGTTGATCGTGAACATCCGTGGCTCCTTGGTGAGGGGATGGGAAGCGGTCAGGCCACCCCGAGGTACGCCTCTTTGACCGCCGGGTCGTGCAGCAGTTCGGCACCGGTGCCGCTCTTGACGATCCGCCCGGTCTCCAACACGTACGCCCGGTGGGCCCGGGCCAGTGCCTGCTGCGCGTTCTGCTCCACCAACAGGATCGTGGTGCCCTGCTCGTTGATCTCCGTGATGATGGAGAAGATCTGCTGGATCAGCATCGGGGCGAGCCCCATCGAGGGCTCGTCCAGCAGCAGCAGCTTCGGCCGGCTCATCAGCGCCCGCCCCACCGCCAGCATCTGCTGCTCACCGCCGGAGAGAGTACCCCCGGCCTGCTTACGCCGTTCGGCCAGACGCGGGAACAGCTCCAGGACCCGGTTCAGGTCCTTGGCCACCTCGCCCTTGTCCTTACGGGTGTAGGCACCCATGTCCAGGTTGTCCAGGACGTTCATGCCGGGGAAGATCCCCCGACCCTCCGGGGCCTGACACAACCCGCGTCGTACCCGCAGGTCGGCCCGGAGCTTGGTGATGTCCTCCCCGTCGAAAATGATCTTGCCGGTGGCCACCGGTCGGATCCCGGAGATCGCCCGCATGGTGGTGGTCTTGCCGGCGCCGTTCGCGCCGATCAACGCCACCACCTCGCCCTGGTCCACGGTGAGGCTGATGCCGTGCAGCGCCTTGATCCGCCCGTAGAGCAGGCTCATGTCATCGATCTCAAGCAGCATCGTCCGGCACCCCCAGGTACGCCCCGATCACCTTCGGGTTCTCCCGAACATCGGCCGGCAGGCCGTCGGCGATCTTCTTCCCGAACTCCAGCACCACGATCCGGTCGGTGACCCCCATGACCAGACGCATGTCGTGCTCGATCAGCAGCACCGTCACACCCTGGTCCCGGATCTGGCGGATGAGCTGCAGCAGCTCCTCCTTCTCCGCCGGGTTGAAACCGGCCGCCGGCTCGTCCAGGCACAGCAGCGCCGGGTCGGTGGCCAGCGCCCGGGCGATCTCCAACCGCCGCTGCTCGCCGTAGGAGAGGTTGCGGGCGAAGTCGTTCATCCGATGCTCGATGCCGACGAACTTCAGCAGCCGCTCGGCCTTCTCCCGACCCTCCCGCTCCTCCTTCCAGTGCCGAGGCAACCGGAACAGCGCGGAGACCACACTGGTCTTGTGGTGGGCGTCCGCCCCGACCTGGACGTTCTCCAGCGCCGTCATCTCCGGGAAGAGCCTGATGTTCTGGAACGTCCGCGCCATCCCCATCTTGGTGATGAGGTGCCGCTTCTTACCGCTGATCTTCTGACCGCGGAACCGGATCTCACCCTCGGAGGGCTGGTAGATGCCGGTCATCGCGTTGAAGCAGGTGGTCTTCCCGGCGCCGTTGGGTCCGATCAGACCCAGGATCTCCCCCTTGTACAGGGTGAAGTCGACGTCGTTGAGAGCCACCACACCGCCGAAGCGCAGCGTGACGTGGTCGACCTCCAGCAGCGGCTCCCGCTCGGACACCCGCTCCACCTCGGGCGCCTCGGCCTGGGCCGGAACGACCGGACTCTGTTCGGTGTCACTCACCGACGGTCACCTCCTTGCGGCGATCCTTGAATTCCGCCTCTCGTCTTCGGTTCGGGATCAGGCCCTGGGGCCGGAAGATCATCATGATCACCAGCACCAGACCGAAGAAGAGGAACCGGAACTCGTACAGCTCGATGCCGAACAGCTCGATGCCACGGAACCGCTCGATCATGTACGCCACCAGGCCGCCACCGACGATCGCGCCGACGATGCTGCCCGACCCGCCGAAGATCACCGCCGCCAGAATGATGATCGAGTTGAGCAGCTCGAAGTTCTGCGAGTTGACGAAGTTGTTCTTACCCGCGAACAGCGCACCGGCCAGACCGGCGATCGCCGCACCCGACGCGAACGCCCACAGCTTGAACTTGAACGTCGGCACACCCATCAACTGGGCGGCGTCCTCGTCCTCCCGGATCGAGATCCAGGCCCGGCCGACCCGACTGTGGGTCAGGTTCCGCACCCCGATCACCACCAGGATGATCAGCGTCAACACCAGCCAGTAGTACGGCCGGGCGTCCAGGACACCGAAGACCGGACGGCCGTCGGCGTACTCACCCGGCGGGTGCGGGATGCTGTTGAAGCCCCGCTGCCCCTTGAGGAACTCCGAGCTGACCGCCCCGATCCGGATCATCTCGGCGAACCCGAGGGTCACCAGCGCCAGGTAGTCACCGCGCAACCGCAGTGTCGGCGTACCGAGCATCAGACCGGAGACCATCGTCAACGCGATCGCGAACGGCACCGCCAGCAGCCACGGCCACATCGTCCCCAGGTCACTGCCCGGTGACGTCAACACCGCCACCGTGTACGCACCGACCGCGAAGAACCCGAAGTAGCCGAGGTCGAGCAGGCCGGCGAAACCGACGACGATGTTCAGCCCCACCGCCAGCAGGACGTAGATCGAGACGGTGAACATCACCTGGGTGAAGTTCGCACCGGGGGTCGGGATCGGCCCGAGGTACTGGTAGAACTCCTTGTTCGGCAACGCGTAGAAGAACGCGATCAACGCACCCAGCGCCGCCCAGCGCACCCAGCGAGGCGCCTCGTGCCACCGCCGTCGCATTGCCTGCCGACCTTCGTGCACCCTGTCGATGAGGGATGTCATACCCGCGCCCTTCCCAGCGATTCGCCCAGCAGACCGGTCGGGCGGAACATCAGCAGCACCACCAGCAGTGCGAAGGCGGCGAAGTCCTTCCACTCACTGCCGAACAGCGCGGAGGAGTAGTTCTCCACCACGCCCAGCAGCAGACCGCCGACGAGCGCGCCGCGCAGGTTGCCGATACCGCCGAGCACGGCGGCGGTGAACGCCTTCAGACCGAGCAGGAAGCCGACGCTGTAGGTCAGGGTGCCGATCCGCACGTCGTAGAGGAGACCGGCCACACCCGCCATCGCGCCACCGGCGATGAACACGATCATGATGATCCGGTCCTTGTTCACCCCCATCAGCGCAGCCGTGTTCGGGTCCTGCGCCACCGCGCGGATACCCCGGCCGACCCGACTCCGGTTGATGAAGAAGTCCAGCGCGACCATCATCACCAGGGCCGAGCCGATGGTGAGCAGCTGCACCGCGTCGATCGGCACCCCGAACACGTGGAACAGGGTGTCGGTGCTGACCAGCGACGGCGCGCCCTGCGGACGACGACGGGTGAAAATGCCGAAGGCCTCGGCGATCGCGATCGAGGCACCGATCGCGGTGATCAGGAACGCCAGCGGCGGCGCGTTGCGCTTACGCAACGGCCGGTACGCCACCCGCTCGATCACCGTCGCGGTACCCGCCGACGCGATGGCCGCCACGATCATCGCCACCAGAAGGTAGAACATGATCGAACCGATGCCGCTGACCTGCGAGTCCTGGTTGAGGCCGAAGCCGTTCCAGGTCCACAGCGCCGCGAACGCACCGGCGATGAAGACCTCGGAGTGGGCGAAGTTGATAAGTCTCAGCACGCCGTATACCAGCGTGTAACCCAGCGCGACCAGGGCGTAGATCGACCCCTGTGTCAAGCCGGTCGTGGTGAGTTCTCCGAAGTTGGAGAACAGTTCGCTGAAGTTCAAGGGAGGGACGCTCCATCAGGTCCGGAGAACGAACGAGGGGTGCGGCCGGGAGCGAGCTCCCGGCCGCACCCACGATCACAACTCAACCGCTGTAGCAGCGACCGACGTCAGGACTGCGGGATCTCCTGGTCCGCAACGACCTTGCCGCCCTCGACCTTGTACGCCCAGACCTTCACCTGAGTCGGGTCCAGGTCGCCGTTCTCGGTGAACTTGTAGCTCGCCGCGACACCCTCGCCGCTGTAGCCCTTCACGAACTCCAGCAGAGCCGGACGAGTGGTCTTGCCGTCCTTGATCCCGGCGAGCAGGATGTTCGCCGCGTCGTAGGCGGTGTCGCTGTAGGTACCCGGGTCGGTCCCGTTGAGCGCCTTGTAGTCGGCGGCGAAGTTGCCGCGCGCCTCGGTGGCCGGCTGGCAGGGGCAGGTCAGGATGGTGCCCTCAGCCGCCGCCTGACCGGCGGAGGTGATGTACGCGCCGTCGTTGACGCCGTCACCGGCGACCAGCGGAGCGGTGACCCCGGCAGCGGTGAGCTGCTTACGGATCAGGCCCGCCTCCTGGTAGTAGCCACCGTAGAAGACCGCCTGCACGTTGGCGGCCTTGACCTTGGTGACCACAGCGGAGAAGTCGGTCTGCTTGCCCTCGCCCTGGACCTTGTCCGAGCCGGCAACCGTCGCGCCGAGGACCTTCTTGACCTCGTCGGCCAGACCGGCACCGTACGCCGACTGGTCGTCGATGACGTACGCCCGCTCGGCCTTGATGACGTTCTTGATGTAGTTACCAGCGGCCGGGCCCTGGCTCAGGTCGTTACCGACGGCGCGGAAGAAGGTCTTCCAGCCGTTGGTCGCCAGAGTCGGGTTCGTGGCCGACGGAGTGATGGTGACCAGACCCGCCTCGTTGAACAGCGGACCGGCGGCCTCCGACTCGCCCGAGTAGGCCGGGCCGACGATGCCGAGGAGCTTCTCGTCGTCGATGGCCTTCTGCGCCAGACCCGGCGCCTGGTCCGGGCTGCCCTGGGAGTCCAGCGCGACCAGCTCGACCTTGCAGTCGGCGTTCTCCTTGTTGTACTGGTCCACCGCCAGCTTGACGCCGTTGTTCTCGTTGATGCCCAGCGCCGCGGACGGCCCGGTCAGCGCACCGAAGAACGCAATCTTGTTGCCGCAGGCGTCGCCTTCGGCCGCCGTGCCGTCACCGCCACTGGAACACGCGGTACCACCGGCGACGAGGGCCACCATGGCCACTCCACCGATCACCCGTGCGAGCTTCTGCCTCAAGGCCCGAACCCTCCTCCATCCCAACGGCTCGAACCACCCGCTGCACTTTGGCACTTGCGGAGGGCGGACGAACCAGACCGTCGTCGCGGTCTGGGCCGGGACGTTATCCCACGCGTCAGCGGTGGCGTAAGCCCCCGGAAGCCGGGTTGACCGAACCGTTACACGTTGAGCCCGTTCCATCAGAAACGGTGTAAGAACCAACCGCGCGGACGACCCTTTGAACCCCCATTCGAGGTAACGACCGAAGCCCGTCCAGCCACCTACCAACCTGGACACCGGACCCAGTTTCAGCAGGTAAAACATCCGTCACTGCCGCCCCAGGAACCTCCCGAGTCAATTGACGGACAGAAGTCGCGACATACCCTTGGAGTAGCTCTCCGACTGCAGAGTGGTCATGAACACGTCGCCCCCAAAAGGCCCACCCGAATGACCATCCACCGAACGGCCGATACCGCGGTTCCCCCAAGCCCGTGAGCTGCTGTTTCGTCAGACGAACGACCAGCGCCCGAGACACGACCAGCCCCGACCCGCATTCGCAGGTCGGGGCTGGTCGACGCGGAGCGCCACACCACGGTCACCGACGGTCGGACCGGGGCCGGTCGTCGACGGCACGCGGCACCGGGACCGGTCAGGGCGCCGGCTCGGTCACCTCACCGCCGGTGGTCTCGGCGAGGATCCGCTCGGCGACCTCCTTCATCGTCATCCGGTGGTCCATCGCCGTGCGCTGGATCCACTTGAACGCCTGCGGCTCGGTCATCCCGTACGTGGTCATCAGGGCGCCCTTGGCGCGTTCGACGGTCTTGCGGATCTCCAGCCGGTCGGAGAGCCCGGCCACCTCCGACTCCAGGGCCGCGATCTCCGAGTAACGGGAGAGCGCGATCTCCACCGCCGGCACCAGGTCACTTTTCTGGAAGGGCTTGACCAGGTACGCCATGGCACCAGCAGCACGGGCCCGCTCGACCAGGTCCCGCTGGCTGAACGCGGTCAGGATGATCACCGGCGCGATCCGCCCACCGGCGATCCGCTCGGCGGCGGCCAACCCGTCCATGATCGGCATCTTGATGTCGAGGATGACGAGGTCGGGTTTGAGTTCCTCGGCCAGCCGGACCGCCGTCTCCCCGTCTCCGGCCTCCCCGACGACCTGGTAACCCTCCTCGACCAACATCTCGGCCAGGTCCAGCCGGATGAGCGCCTCGTCCTCGGCGATCAAGACCCGCCTGCGCTCGGCATCCGTCTGCATGTCGGCCACGAGCCACTCCCACCAGTCTGTGCTCGACACCCGCCGTGCCCGGGTGTCACCGCCTCCAGCCTAGTGGGTATTCTGTGCGTGCCGAATCACGCAAGCCCCTGTACTCCAACCGGAAGAGAGACGGAGCTCAAACCTCCGACAGTGTGGGTTCGAGTCCCACCGGGGGCACCAAAAGTCGTACGCCTGTTCGACAATGAGCGGGTGCACCCGCCAGATCTCCGCACCCGAGGTGGAGGCCGGCGGCGTGCACTGGCCCTGCCTGTTGCCGCAGCACGGGCCGGGTAAGAAGCACGAGCGCCCGATCGTCCTGGCCGACTGGCAGCGGAGCATCGTCACCGACCGGCCCGGCGACTTCCTCCGGGGCCTCTTCCACTCCGACGGTGCCCGGTTCACCAACCGGGTGACCACCCGGGGCAAGGTCTACGTCTATCCCCGTTACATGTTCTCCAACCGGTCGGCCGACATCATGGGACTCTGCCAGTGGGCGCTCGACCTGCTCGGCGTCGGGTGGCGGATGAACATGCCGTACTCGCTGTCGGTGGCCCGGCGGGAGGGGGTGGCCGTCCTGGACCGGCACGTCGGGCCGAAGCACTGAACTCCGGTCCCGGATCGCGGCCGGGGAACAATTCGGGCGTGGGACGGGTTGGGTGGGCGTGTGATCGACGTACCGTTCTCTGTTCTTGATCTTGCTCCGGTCGCGGCGGGTGCCCCGGTGGGTGAGGCGTTGCGGCACACCACCGAGGTGGCCCGGCGCGCCGAGGAGCTGGGATACCACCGGTTCTGGGTGGCCGAGCACCACAACATGCCGGCCATCGCGAGCAGCGCGCCGGCGGTGCTGATCGCGCATCTGGCGGCGGCGACCTCCACGATCCGGCTGGGCTCGGGTGGGGTGATGCTGCCCAACCACGCCCCGCTCGTGGTGGCCGAGCAGTTCGGCACCCTGGAGGCGCTGCATCCGGGTCGGATCGACCTGGGCATCGGCCGGGCGCCGGGGACCGACCAGGTGACGGCGCTGGCGTTGCGCCGGACGATGGAGGGCCTGTCGGCGGAGGGGTTTCCGCGGGAGTTGGCCGACCTGGTGAACTACTTCACCGGGGAGCGTCCGGGGCCGATCGTGGCGACGCCGGGGCGTGGTGACATGCCGGCGGTGTGGCTGCTGGGGTCGAGTGGGTTCAGCGCTCAGCTGGCCGGTCTGCTGGGGTTGCCGTTCTCGTTCGCGCACCATTTCAGCGCCCAGAACACCGATGCTGCGGTGGCGGCGTACCGGAGCCACTTCCGGCCGTCGCGGTGGTTGTCGGAGCCGTACGTGATGGTGGCGGTGAACGCGGTGTGCGCGGAGACCGACGAGCGGGCGCAGTGGTTGGCCGGACCGAGTGGGTTGTCCTTCCTGCGGTTGCGGTCGGGTCGGCCGGAGCCGTTGGTCAGTCCGCAGGAGGCGGCGGAGTATCCGTACACGGCGGTGGAGCGGGAGTTCGTGCTGGCCCGGCAGGAGGGTCAGGCGTTGGGGTCACCGGAGACCGTTCGTCGGCAGTTGACGCGGTTGGTGGAGCGGACCGGTGCCGACGAGTTGATGTTGACGGCGTTGGTGTACGACGTGGCGGACCGGGTGCGTTCGTACGAGTTGATCGCCGAGCAGGTCGCCGGGGGCCTGCGGCGCGCCGTGTGACGGAGCCCACGGGACAGCGTTCGGGCAGGTCAGGGCCAGTTTGGCAGGTGTCGTCAGGGGCGCCGAAACACGCTCTTCACGGCGGCGTCACCCTGCCGTCTCCGACCCCGCCTAGCTTTGTCCTCGGTGGTGGTACGGCATTCCCGGTCGGGACGGGTCGGGGGTGCTGCGGTGTGGTGCACCGGACCGCCAGGCGTGCGGGTTCACGTCTGACGGTCCGATGCCTGACCCGGGTCCGCTGGTTTCAGCGGACCCGGGTCACCCCCCAGGTGTCCTCCCGGCCGGTGTGTGGTCCCGGCCGGGTGACCACCAGCACAACATCCCGCTCCGACCACCGGAAAGGCTTGAACCGGGGGCCACAGAGCTGATCGACTGCTCAGGTGGCTGAGCACATGGATGCCGAGGAGTTCCGGCAGGCGGGATACGCGGTGGTGGACTGGGTCGCCGACTACTGGGCGACCCTGCCGGAGCGTCGGGTGACCGGGCAGGACCCGCCGGGCCTGGTGGCCGCCGGGCTGCCGGCCGGGCCGCCGGAGCAGGGTGAGCCGGTGGCGGCGGTCCTGGCCGACCTGGACCGGTTGATCGCCCCCGGGCTGACCCACTGGCAGCATCCGGGGTTCTTCGGCTACTTCCCGGCCAACACCAGCGGCCCGAGTGTCCTCGGTGACCTGGTCAGTTCCGGTCTCGGGGTGCAGGGGATGCTCTGGTCCACCGGTCCGGCCGCCACCGAGCTGGAGACGGTGGTGATGGACTGGCTGGTCGACCTGTTGGGGCTGCCGCAGCGGTTCCGGTCCACCGGCACCGGCGGTGGGGTGATCCAGGACTCGGCCTCGTCGGCGACCCTGGTCGCCACCCTCGCCGCACTGCACCGGGCGAGCGGGGGGCGCTGGCGGACGGTCGGGGTGGACGGACGGTACCGCGTCTACACCTCGACCGAGGGGCACTCGTCGATCGAGAAGGCGGCTCGGATCGCCGGGTTGGGCAGCGACGGGGTCCGGACTGTCGGGGTGGGGCCGACCCGGGCGATGGACCCGGTGGCGTTGCGGGCGGCGGTCGAGGCGGACCGGGCTGCCGGGTGCGTACCGGCGATGGTGGTGGCGACGGTCGGGACGACCTCCACCACTGCTGTGGACCCGCTGCCGGAGATCGGGGAGATCTGCGCCGAGTACGGCATCTGGCTGCACGTCGACGCGGCGTACGCGGGTTCGGCGGCGGTCTGCCCGGAGCTGCGCTGGACCCATGCGGGGGTGGAGTATGCCGACTCGTACTGTTTCGACCCGCACAAGTGGTTGTTGACCGGCTTCGACTGCGACGCGTTCTGGGTGGCCGACTCGGGTGAGCTGATCGAGGCGTTGACGGTGCTGCCGGAGTACCTGCGCAACGCGGCCTCGGAGTCCGGGGCGGTGGTCGACTACCGGGACTGGCAGGTGCCGCTGGGCCGCCGTTTCCGGGCGTTGAAGCTGTGGTTCGTGCTGCGCTGGTACGGCGTCGAGGGGCTGCGGTCGCACATCCGTTCCGGGGTGGCCCTGGCCGCCGGGTTCGCCGACCGGGTCCGCGCCGACGACCGGTTCGAGGTGGTCGGGGCGCACCCGTTCTCGCTCGTGTGTTTCCGGCTGCGGGCCGGAGACGAGGCGAACACGGCGCTGTTGGCCCGGGTCAACGCCACCGGGCGGGTGTTCCTGACCCACACCCGGGTCGACGGCGGACACACGTTGCGGCTGGCGGTCGGCTCGCCGCAGACCCGCAGCGAGCACGTGGAGCAGGCGTGGGAGTTGGTGGCGGCGACGGCGACGGAGGTCCTCGCCGACCTGTCCGGCCCCGGATGACGGCGACCGCCTTGTCTTGCCGGCTGGTCTCCCGGTGGTGGGGTCAGATCCAGGCGTTCGGGTCGGAGACCAGTTCGTTGACCCGGCCGGGGAGCTGCCCGGCGGCGACGTCGGCGATCGAGACCAGCTCCAGGATCTGCCGTTCGCTGGCCCGCAGGGCGATCCACACCTCCTGGAGCGCCCGCGCCGCCCCCTGGTAGCCGAGTTGCTCGGGGCGTTGGCCCCGGACGTGGGCCAGCGGGCCGTCGATCACCCGGATCACCTCGGCGAGGGAGATCTCCGCGGCGGGTCGGGCCAGCCAGTAGCCGCCCTCGGGACCCCGCTGGGCGTGGACGATCCCGCCTCGGCGCAGCTGGAGCAGGATGCTCTCCAGGAACTTCGGCGGGATCTCCTGGGCTCGGGCGATCTGCTCGGCGGTCACCGGCCGGGATCGGCTGGTTCCTCCCCCGTCGGTGACGGCGGCCAGTTCGACGGCCGCACGGAGGGCGTAGTCGACCCGGGCGGAGAGGCGCATGCGGGCAAGGTTAACCGGCAGGACACGAGGAACTTCCGCCGCCCCTGCGCACGTCCCACCGCCGCTCCTGTGCACGTCCCACCGGTTGTGTCCCGGGAGGGTCGGGGAGGACGGGCCGGGGTCAGCCGCCGACGCGGCGCAGCAGCCCCTCCTGGACGGAGCTGGCGATGTGTCGGCCGTCGGCGGTGAACATCCGCCCGGTGGCCAGGCCCCGGGCGCCGGAGGCCGACGGGCTCCAGCAGTCGTATAGGAACCAGTCGTCGGCGCGGAACGGGCGGTGGAACCACAGGGCGTGGTCCAGGCTGGCACCGACCACCCCGCCGGGTCCCCACACCTCGCCGTGCATCGACAGCACCGAGTCGAGCAGGGTGAGGTCGGAGGCGTAGGTCAGGGCGCAGGCGTGCAGCAGCGGGTCGTCGGGGAGTTTGCCGTCGATCCGCATCCAGACCCGCTGGTACGGGTCGGCGGGTCGGTCGCCGGGGGCCACCCAGCCCGGTTCGCCGACGTACCTGACGTCGATGGGGCGGGGGATCCGTCCCCAGATGCCCAGCCGTTCCGGGTAGCGGGCGAGCCGCTCGGTCATCGTCGGGACCTCGTCCGGCGGGGGGACGTCGGGCGGGGTGGGGGCCTGGTGGTCTAGCCCCTCCTCGGTCCGCTGGAAGGAGGCCGACATGAAGAAGATCGGCTTGCCGTGCTGGTAGGCCACCGACCGGCGGACCGAGAACGACCGCCCGTCGCGGATGTTCTCGACCCGGTAGTCGATCGGCTCGGCCGGGTCGCCGGGGCGGACGAAGTAGCCGTGCAGGGAGTGCACGAACCGCTCCGGGTCGACGGTGCGCCCGGCGGCGACCAGGGCCTGACCGGCGACCTGGCCGCCGTACACCCGTTGTGGGCCGACCGGGGGGCTGACCCCCCGGAAGGCCATCTCCCCGGCGGCGTCGAGGTCGAGGACCTCCAACAGTTGGTCGACGGCGGCCTGACCGACCACGACGCCGCCGCTGGTCACGCCGGCGCCTGCGTGGCGGCGGTGTCGACCAGCGAGCCGAGCTGGTGTACGCGCAGGGTGTTGGTGGAGCCGGGGGTGCCGGGCGGGCTGCCGGCGACGATCACCACGTAGTCGCCGGGCTGGGCCCCGTCGATGCCGAGCAGCGCCTGGTCGACCTGGCGGAACATGGCGTCGGTGTGCTCGACGAACGGGGTGAGGAAGGTCTGCACGCCCCAGGACATGGCGAGCTGGTCGCGTACCTCCGGGACCGGGGTGAAGGCCAGCAGCGGCAGGTCGCAGTGGAGTCGGCTGAGCCGGCGCACCGTGTCACCGGTCTGCGAGAAGGCGACGAGCGCCTTGGCGCCGATGGCCCGGGCGATGGAGGAGGCGGCGACGGTGAGGGCGCCGCCGTGGGTACGGGGGTCGTGCTGGAGGCGGGGCACCCCGATCGACCCGGCTTCGGTGGTGGTGACGATCTTGGCCATGGTGCTGACGGTGAGCACCGGATACTTGCCGACGCTGGTCTCACCGGAGAGCATCACCGCGTCCGCGCCGTCGAGCACCGCGTTCGCCACGTCGGAGGCCTCGGCCCGGGTCGGGCGGGAGTTCTCGATCATGGAGTCGAGCATCTGGGTGGCCACGATGACCGGCTTGGCGTTCTCCCGGCACAGCTGCACGGCGCGCTTCTGCACCAGCGGCACCTGGTCCAGGGGAAGCTCCACGCCCAGGTCACCCCGGGCCACCATCACCCCGTCGAAGGCCAGGACGATGGCCTCCAGGTGGTCCACCGCCTCGGGCTTCTCGACCTTGGCCATGACGGGGCGGTGGATGCCCTCCTCGGCCATGATCGCGTGGACCAGCTTGATGTCCTCGGCCGACCGGACGAAGGACAGGGCGATCATGTCGGCGCCCAGGCGCAGGGCGAAGCGCAGGTCCTCGGCGTCCTTGTCCGACAGGGCGGGGACGCTGACCGCGACGTTGGGCAGCGAGACGCCCTTGTTGTTGGAGACCGGGCCGCCCTCGGTGACCAGGCACCGGATGTCGTTGCCTGTCACCTCGCTGACCTCGATCGCCACCCGACCGTCGTCGATCAGGAGCCGGTCACCGGCCTTGACCTCCTGCGGGAGCTTGCGGTAGGTGCAGGACACCCGGTCGCGGGTGCCGACGACCTCGTCGCTGGTGATCACCACCGAGTCACCGGTACGCCACTCGTGCGGGCCGTCGGCGAAGCGCCCCAGCCGGATCTTGGGTCCCTGGAGGTCGGCCAGGACCGCCACCGGCACACCGGCGGCCTCGGACGTCTCCCGGACCAGGCGGTACACCGACTCGTGGTCGGCGTGGCTGCCGTGGCTGAAGTTCAGCCTCGCCACGTTCATTCCCGCCTCGACCAGACCCCGGATGCGCTCCGGCGACGAGGTGGCGGGACCAAGAGTGCAGACGATCTTCGCGCGGCGTGTCACGGCCATCAGGCTAGTCTCTCCCCCGGGTCGACCCGCCGGCCGACCCCTTTCGGAAACGGAAACATCGGTCCAACCCCGGGGTACCTGGACCTGTCCTACGTACACGTGGTCGTACGGCTCGCGCGGGGGGCCTTCGATGCGGGCGTCAGCGACCGCGACGACGAGCGTACTCGCCCGAGGCCGCCGCGACCGCCCGGGCACCGACCCGACCACCGCCACCACCGGCGACCTCGGCTCAGCTCTCCGCCTTGGCCAGCGGAAACTCCAGTGAACCGGCCGGGCAGAGAAAGGTCATGACCTCCACCCGGTAGAGACCGGCCTGCACTGCGGGGTCCGCCTCCATCACGGTGCGCAACTCGTCCACCGAACCGGTCCGGGCCAGGCCGAAGCCGAGGGGGGCGTCCGGTTCCCGGGCCGGGCCGTCGACCGCACCGGCGACCAGGACGATGGCACGTCGTTGCAGCGCCCGCATGTACCCGGCGTGGTCGGCCTGCAACCGGCTCACGGTCTCCGCCGGCAGCGTCCGACCGGCCGCCCCGGGATACAGCACGATGCACTCGTACGTGTCGAGCGCGAAGTCGAGCCGTGGCTGCTGCGCCATGGGTACCACCCTCCCGTCGGCGCGGACCGAATTCCCCCGGCCCAGCCTCGCACGGGTCGGGTCGGCGTACCGGCACCTCGGCGCAGTTCCCCCGCGCGGTCCGGGTCGCCGTGGTGGTGACCGGAACGGACAGGAGGTGCGAGATGGTGGGGACGCCGAGGGGTTAGGGTTCAGGTTTCGGTCTCCCCTGTCTCCTGCCGAGGTGTCGATGACCCCCACCGACCTGTTGACCGTCGACGACCTCGACGCCATCGGACACGAGGACCACCCCGACCGTAAGGACCCGAAGAGCCTGGTCGACCGGCTCGTCCGAGCCGTGGACGAGGGGCGGATCGCCGAGGAGGCCGACCGGGGGTACGCCCTCTCCCTGGCCGCCGAGATCGCCGAGGAACAGATCGAGGACCTCGACCTGGCGTTGACCCTGGCCGACCGGGCCGTCGACGAGGACCGGCGACACGGCCTGTCCGAGGTGACACCCCGCGCCGACCGGGCCCGCCTGCTGCACCTGGTCGGCCGGGCCGACGAGGCGTCGACGGAGCTGACCGAGCTGCGTCCGCTGTTGGAGACCGACCCGACGGCCACGTACCTGATCGAGATCCTGGAGGAGGTCGGTCAGGCCGAACTGGCCGAGCAGTGGCTGACCGACGCGGTCCGCGCCCTGCTGGCGCGCGGCCCCGACGCCGACGACGAGGGCCACTCCACCGCCATGGTGTACGGCCTGGTCCGCACCCGGCACCGGCTCCGCCACGACCTCGACCGCCCGCACGACGACCTGGACGACCTCGCCGACCGGCTCGACGTGGCCGCCGACCGCGCCGCCGACCGGGCCTCCGCCACGACCAACGGGGTGATGTTCTGGCCGGAGGCGGAGTTCACCGCCCTGGTGGCACGCTTCCCCGGCCTGACCGAGGAGTTCGGCGGGACCTGGGACGACCACCGACGGCTCGTCGAACGCGACCTGGTGGAGCTGACCGAGGACGGGGTGACCGGCCTCGTCCTGGTCCCCGGCTCGGCCGAGGCGTTCGCCGCCCACGTCGCCGACGAGGACCTCGACCCGCTGGACGAGGACACCCTTGACGGGTACGTCGACGACCACCTGGACGCGGTCGAGGGACACGCCTGGCCGCCCGGCCGCAACGACCCGTGCTGGTGTGGATCCGCCGCCAAGTACAAGAAGTGCTGCCTCCCCCGCTCCCGCCCCTGACCCACCCGGCGCGCCGACCACGCTTGGCTCACCAGCCGACTTCTGTACGTGACACCCGGAACGCTGCTGGCTTGACGGTGCAGGAGGCCCTTCGGGGATCCCGCACCCGCCTTGGTGCCCGCGTGAGCGGGCCATTCGTGCATCCGGGTCAGGGTTTGGCTGGTGGTCTTGGCGGGGGCATGTTCCTCCGTCGTTGAGCCCTGGTCGTGGGTGGCGGCAGTCGGCGCGGGGCGGGTAGCAGACCGGCCGGTCGCACGAAGATCTCCCGGGTGGCGACGGCGTCGCCCCGGTCGTCGAGTTGGTATCCCCGCACCCACGCCCACCCGTGGTAGGTGAGCCGCTCGGTCAGCACCTTGATCACCCGGAACGTCATCGGCCTGCGAAACTGGACGGACGCCGCAGCGGTCACCCGGACCACCTCCCCCGGGGAGGGCAGGCGGGTCACGGCGTACGACCGGGGTCGGCTTCAGGTGCGGGGCGGCCCGGCGGCTGCCGACGACGCTCGGTGACCACCCACACGGCGAGGGGTCTGCCGCACCAGCCCACGAACCGCTCCGTGACCTCGTCGGCCGTCGCTGCCTCGATCTCCGTGCGGGCGACACTCAGGTACGGACCCAGGTACCGCACGAGCGCCCGGACGTCACCCTGGCACAACTCCCGGAGTTGACGCTTACGGACCAGGCAGGGCCACGGCTCGGCACACACCACGCACGTCCACTCGGGACGTGACGGCCCGTGCAGCGGCGGATAGTCCGTCATCGACTACCCGTCCCGGTACCGACGCTGGTTCCCCGGCTGGCTGCCCGGCTGGGGTTTCGGTCGGCCTCCCGGTTGGCTCCCCGGCTGACGACGGGAGTACGGCGGCCACATCGCCGGTCGCCGGTACTCGCCGCCACGGGGTTCGGTGGTCTCGTCGGCCCGCCACCGCTGCGACTGCCAGTCCCTGAGCGCCTGCCTGTAACGTTCGGCCTGGTCCCGGGCCTCGACCAGCTCCGCGTAGAGGACCGTCAGGTCGGCCTGGACCCGACCGAGGAACCGCGCCACCGCCGTCGGCGACAGCCCCCGCCGCCCCAGCCCGGTCAACGGGAACCGCTGCCGCCGCACCTCCACCGGCGTCACCAGATTCCGCCCCGACCGATAGACCTTCCCTGCTCCCGTGTCAGGGCGACCATCGCCAGTACGCCCCTCGCCCACCGCGTCGCTGGGCGGCTCTGCGCTCACATCCATGTGCCTCCTGCCTCTGCTGGGTTCTGCCGACTGCGGGCTTCCGCGACGGACCCCATTCGGTCCACCGACGGCAGCCGTCCGGTGCCTGCGCCGTTCACAGATGTGGACAGATGCGCAGGCACCGGAGCGCATGCTCCTCCTGGTGCGACCCGAGGACGAACACGACAGCGAGCATAATCGACTTAGTAGACGTCGTCTACGTTGCTCTACATAGTTGATGTAGGTTGCTGGAGGTGATCTACTCGGGGTGCGACCCGAGGAGCCACAGATGACCGCGAAATACGAACGGGTGGCAGAAGCCATCCGTGACCAGATCCGCACTGGCGAGCTGTCCCTTGGGGACAAGTTGCCCTCGATCTCCCAACTGCAGACACAACACAACGTCTCGTACGGTTCGATTCGGGGCGCAATGTTGGTGCTCAAGGCCGAGGGGCTGGTCGAGGGCCGCCAAGGCGAAGGCGTCTACGTCAAGGCCGTCCCGGCAGACTGAAGGCCAGACACAGAACCGCCACCTCGGCCGGACACCAGACAGAGCTTCGGCGTGATCGAATGGCGGTGCTGACCAGGGAGTCCAGATGCCCGCCAAACCCAAGTGGGAGCGGCTCGCCGATCATCTGCGTGCGCAGATCGAGTCCGGTGAGCTGGCTCCAGGAGACAAGCTGCCGTCGACCAAGGAGCTGTGCGAACAGCACGACGTCTCGGCCATCACCGTCCATCAGGCGATCTTCAAGCTTCGCAACGACGGGCTGATCGAGGGCGTGCAAGGCGTCGGCGTCTTCGTCGCCGAGCGCACCTAGTAGCTACCGTGAACCGGCCTTCGGCCTCCTGCACTATCGAGGCCCGACGTACGGTCCACAGGGTAGGGCGTCTTTCGTCACGGAAGTGCCGCCGATCCTCATCTGAGGTCGACTTCGTCAGACCATCCCGGCAGGCGTAGCGGCGTCGCCCCTCGGTCCGTCGGTGGTGGGCACGTCCGGACACTGTTTCCCGGCGCTGTGGAGCTGCCCCGTTTATGGGGCATCCGGGCGGCGCGGAGTGCGACGGCCCCCGCAATGGCGAAGCACCTCCGGGATTCTTCGTCCTAGTAGCGGACCGGCCCGGTGCGTCAGATGCACCCGGGGCCGGTCCACGTACAGGTTCCGCCCCGTTCATGAGGGCAGCTCCACAGCGAGTCGACGGCGTCCCTCCGGAGGCAGGCAGGCCAGCCGGCCGGCCCACCAGCCAGCCGGCCGACGAAGCCAGCCGATGAAGGGTCCCGCTACGGCGTCTCGTCGCGTTGCTGTTCGATGGCGGGAGGTGAGGAGTCGGGAGGTGAGGAGTCGGCCTCCGAACCGATGGCGGAGCATCGGGGCGGTATCGCGAATCCGACAGGAATTGACGTCGGGCCGGACCGACAGCGGTCCCGTCGACGGGTTGCAGCAGCACCGACAGCGGCCCCGCCGACGTGCGAAAACCGTCGACGGGGCCGAGCGCCGGACCACGGGCCTGAGGGCCGGTCAGGGGGCGGTCAGGGGGTGGGGGTCGCCGTCGTCTCCGACTCGGTCCGCTCCGTCCGCTGCTTGACGTAGGTTGGTCGCAGGTGGACGGGAGTGGCCGCCTGCTGCTTGCGCTTGCGGCGGGCGGAGGCCCGCAGGTTGAGGACCTCCACGAACACCGAGAAGGCGATCGGGCCGTAGACGTACCCCTTGGGGATGTGGTGGTCCAGGCCCTCGGCGATCAGGCTGCCGCCGATGAGCAGCAGGAACGACAGGGCCAGCATCTTCACCGTCGGGTGCTTGTTGACGAAGGCGCTGATCGCACCGGCCGAGGCCAACATGATGACCATCGCGATGATCACTGCGGCCACCATCAGGTACAGCTGGTCGACCATGCCCACCGCGGTGATCACCGAGTCGAGGGAGAAGACCACGTCCAGGATGAGGATCTGGACGATCACCGCCCCGAAGGAGGAGACCTTGCCCGACCGGCCGTGGTCGGAGCCCTCAAGGTGTTCGTGGATCTCGTAGGTGGCCTTACCGAGCAGGAAGGCCCCGCCGAGCAACAGGATCAGGTCCCGGCCGGAGATCTCCTGACCGACGACCGTGAACAGTGGAGCGGTCAGACCGATCACCCAGGACAGCGAGGCCAGCAACAACAGTCGGGTGATCAGCGCGAGAGACAGCCCGATGGTGCGGGCGCGGGCCTGCTGGTGCTCGGGCAGGCGCCCGGCCAGGATCGAGATGAACACGACGTTGTCGATGCCCAAGACGATCTCCAGCAGGAGCAGGGTCGCGAATGCGATCCACAACTCAGGGCTGGCTAAGAACTCCATCTCGTCCTCGTCTTCTCTGTGCACTTGTCCGGTCGACCACCGACCGCGGCTGATCGTCGCACGCCGATGCCCTTCCCGCTCGGGTCGACTCACCTATCAGCTATCCGACAGACCACCCGATCCGCTAACTTCGACGCTGATCCATCCCACGACCCACCACCACCCGTCGCGACCACGGTCGGCGCGCACACCTGGGGAGCCACATGCCCGACAGCGATCCCAACCCGGCCGACGCGGTCCTGGAGCGGCTCGACGACGAGATCACCTTCCTCGTCGACAACCTCCGCGACATCTCCGACAGCCTCACCGACCTGGCCTGCTACCTGGACAGCAGACTCATCCAAGGTGACAGCGAGCAGGTCGGCGGTGCCGTCGACCGGGTACGGGTCATCCTCAGCACCCAGGTCACCGACGACCTGACCGCGCTCGTCGGACTCGGTGCCATCCGCCACGGCACGTCGGCCGACCTCGACACGGTCACCGCCGAACGGCCCGCCCCCACCGGCGACGACGGCACCCACCAGGGCAGCCTCCGAGACCGGGAGGCCGCCGCCGCGCAGGACCTCCGTCGGCTTGTCGCCGACGTCGGCGACCACTTCGACATGGCCCGGATCGCCGCCGAACGCGGCAACGCCCAACGGTCGATGACCGAGTACCGTCTCGCCCGCAGGGCCGCCCACCTGACCGCCGACGCCTACCGACTGTGGGCCGCCTGCCTCGCCGAGCCGCACCCGTGACCACCCGCCGGGACGGGTCACCGCAGGGTCCGGATCACCACCAGGTACGCGCAGTAGGCGACCGGGACCAGGACGAAGCAGATCAGGAAGCCGAAGTGCACGTACCGGGGGCCGGTGGCGGGGACCAGGGCCGGCTTGCCCCACCGGCCGAGGATGGCGTACCCGGCGAAGAACGACAGTGCGGGAAGCCCCGCACACATCCACGCTCCCAGGGTGAACCCGTCGACCAGCCCGATGCCGTTGCCGAGGACCAGGCCGAGCATCGCCAGCACGCCGACGGCAGCACATCCGGTGTAGACGGCCAGCGCCCGGGCCAGCGGTGACCAACCGGGCAGCAGGGCGGGTCGGTGGGCGTACTGTTCGGCCTGGTGGGCGTGCCGGTCGGCGTCGTCGGCCAGGCGTCGGGCCAGGTCCAGTTCGGCGGCCGGGTCGACAGCCGCCGACCGCTGCGCCGGCACCTGCGGCCCGCGTACCGCAGACAACGCCCGCCCGGACGACTCCCCCGCCGACGCGGGGTGCGGCACCGGCCCCGGGCGTCCCACCTCCGACGTTGGCGGGGGTCCCGGCGGTGCCGGGGGTCCGGACGGCGCCGGGAGTCCCGGCTGTCCCGGGGTCGGGGAACCCGGGGCACCCGGCGGGACGTCGGGCATCGGCGGCGGAGGCACACCGAGCGTCCGACCGAGGTGGTCGAGGTGCCGGGCCTGGGCGGCGAGCCGCTGGTCCAGGTGGTCCACGGCGGCGTGCAGGTCCCGGCGGCGCCCTGAGTCGACAGCGGCCTCCCGAGCCGAGTCCCGACGGCGGTCGGAGAGCTGCCGGGCCAGGGCCACGTAGTCGTCGAAGCCGGCCACCGTCACTGCTCCTCGTCCAGTTCGTGTCCCACCCGGACGAACGGCACTATCAGCTTCGTCCGCTGGTCGTGCCGGTCCACCAGCAACGCCCGGTCGGGTCGCGGGGTGTAGGACAGGTTGTGCACCCCGAGGTACATGCCCAGTTCACCACCGGGCACGTTGAGCGCCACCAGGCAGGCCACGTCGTCGCGGTTCTGCGCGCCCCCCACGTCCTCGGCGAGTCGACGGATCCCACGCCACCACCCGAGCAGGTGCACCCCGTGCCCGGAGGCCTGACGCAGCAGGGACCGCAGATCGTCGTAGCCGGACCGGAACGTCGTCGGGTCGCTGCTGCCGAGCGCCCCACCGGCCGCGTCGACCCCGAACACCACCAGGTACGTCCGCCCGGTACCGGACCCCGGCGCGGTGAGGGTGGGGATCACCTCCCGCAGCCGGGCGGCGTCGAGCTGCTCCACCCGGTGGCCGTCGGCGGCCAACGCGGCGACGGTCTCGTCGGC
>NZ_JBEPEQ010000051.1:0-40792 GCF_040300925.1 Micromonospora sp. NPDC000207 | reverse complement strand
CCACCGGCGACCGGTCGCCGGTGGCGCCCGACCCTGCCCCGGCCACGCCGACTGCCGTCGCCGGCCGCCCTGAACTGGCGGCCCCGGATGGTGGCGGGCCTGCGGGCCGCCCTCGGGTTGCTCGGCGCGGTGCAGCTGGTCCTCGGGCTGGTCCAGGTCGCCCGGGGCGGCACCGACCACGTCCACCTGACCGGGCAGCACCTGTGGCACGAGGCGGCGGCCTGGAACGTCGCCGTCGGCGCGGGTTTCGTCTTCGTCGCCCTCCGCCGTACTCCCCCGGCCGGACTGCTGCCGATGCTCAGCGCCTTCGTGGCGACCCTGCTGCTGCTGTCGGTGAACGACCTGGTCACCTCACAGGTGGCGATGCCCCGCCTGGCCAGCCACGCCTTCCTGGTGGGGGGCTACCTGATCACCGTCCTGCTGTCCCGACCAGGGCTGCACGCCGACGGCCCGCCTCCGCACCGCCGGTCGACGCGGTCCCGGTGGCGACTCCAGCTCGACGAGACCGCGCCGCCGCCACCGGCGACGCTGCGCCTGCTGCCGCCGTACTCCGCGCAGGCCTCCACCGACCGCCACGCCGCCTGACCGGCTCGGAGTCCGTCCGGGGGTGCCACGGAAACACCTATCGCCTCGGCGGTGGGGGTTGCTGAGTCCAGGTCTGGTGTTGGTACGGCGGCGGGGCGGCGGGGCGGGCGTTCAGCCCCCACCGCAGGTCGGGCACGTCGCGGATCGAGGGGATGGTGAACCCCTGCGGCGCTTCCGTCGGAGCCACGGCGGCAGAAGGGCTCACGGAACTCGCCGCTGTGGTTGTGAGGACTGTGAGGTCGGTGAACCGGGCGGCCTGGGCCTCCTCGAAAGCCGCCATGTCCGGTCCACCATAGGGCGATCCATCCGACTTGACCAGAAAGATCGTGGTGGGAGAGGCGTTTCGCTGCCAGTGAGGAGATGTCCTGTCCGCCGAACTCCGCAGTTGACCACCAGAAACCAGCCGACCGTCGAAGGCCGCCGCGACCGCCCTGGAGAACTCCCGGTACTCATCCGCATTTCCGAACGAATGTCCGGCGGTCTTCAATCGACGCAACGTGTTGTGGAAGTTCGCGGCAGGTGATGGTTCACCTCGACGGCAGCGAGCCGTGGGACTCGTCAGCCGACGTCGCGGCGGCGTACCGGCTGGGACAGGGGGGTGGTCAGCGCGGTGGCCAGGTCCTCGCGGGCCCGGGCGACCCGGGACCTGATGGTGCCGACCGGGCAACCGCAGACCCGGGCCGCCTCGGCGTACGACAGGCCGACGACCTGGGTGGCCACGAACGCCTCCCGCCGCTCCGGGGCCAACCCGTCGATCAACTGCCGGAGGATGATCTCGCCGTCCGGCTCGGACTGGGCCGGGGCGGCGCCACCGTCGGCGAACCGCTGCCAGTCGGGGACCCCGGTGGTCCGGGGACGGGCCACCGCCGCCCGCACCTGGTCCACCGCCACCCGACGGGCGATGGTGAACAGCCACGTCCGGGCCGACGACCGCCCGGCGAACCCGGGCAGGCTGCGCCAGGCCCGCAGGTAGGTCTCCTGGATCAGGTCGTCGACCTCGCGTACCCCGGCCAGGTGCACCAGGAACCGCCGGACGTCGTGCTGGGTGGCGCGGATCAGGCTGGCCGCCGCCGACCTGTCACCCCGTCCGGCGGCGAGCGCGTAACCGGTGATCTCGTCAGTCGACTCCGGACCGGTCACTGTGCCACCCCTTCCACCCCGTCGTTGCCAGCGACCATTGGTCGTTCGTGGCGGCTGCGAAGTTCCCGGGATCGACCATCTGTGGGTTTCCCGGATCGAGGCAGCAGGGGTGATCCGGCACTGCCGGGGACCGCTCAGGACGGGGTGGTCGCCCCGTCCCGGCGGTCCTGGGTGATCCGGTCGAGGTGCGCGGCCAGCTCGTCGGTGATCAGCAGGTCGCTACGGATCTGCTGACCCGGGTACGCGGCCCGGCCGACCATGTGCGCCGCCACCGGAGCGGTGGCCAACTGGAACAGGCCCACCAGGACCAGGGTGGTGATGTCCACCCCGTCCCGCAGTCGCAGCCCCGCCCCGACCAGCACCAGCAGCAGACCGAGCACCTGCGGCTTCGCCGAGGCGTGCATCCGGGTCAGCAGGTCGGGGAAGCGGACCAGGGCCACCCCGGCGGCGAGGCAGAGCAGCGCCCCGGCGATGAGGCAGACCGCGGCGATGATGTCCAGGACGGCGTCCACGCTCATTGGCTGTCATTCTTCCGTACGGCGAACCGGGCCACGCTCACCGAGCCGATGAACCCGAGGATGGCGAGGACGACGAGCACCGGCAGGGCGGTGCTGTCCTTGCTGTACGCGGCCTCGGCGGCGATCCCGGCGACCATGACGGCCAGCAGGACGTCGGTGGCCACGGCACGGTCCAGGATCGACGGCCCCCGCAGCATCCGGAACATGGTGAGCCCACCGGCCACGGCGAGCAGGACGGTGACGATCACGGCGACGACTGTCATCTCGGGGCTCCTTCCACGTCGACCGGTTCCGGGATGGCAGGCGGCGGCTCCGCCAGCCGGCGGATCTCCTCGTCGGAGCCGATGGCGGCGACGATCCGCGCCTCCAACTCCAGGACGCTGTCGCGGAACCGTTCCACCTCGTCACGGGTCCGAACGTTGATGACGTGCACGTAGAGGATCCCGTTGCCCCGGTCCACCTCGAGGATGAGACTGCCGGGAACCAGCGACAGCGCCTCGGCGGTGAGGGTGAGGTTGAGGTCCGAGTTGATCCGCAGCGGCACCGCGATGATCGCGCTGTGCGGGATGTGCCCGAACCGGAACGCCAGCCAGGCGATCTCCACACTGGCCACCAGGAGGTCCCTGGCGAAGCGGAGCCAGAACCGCACGAACGCCACCGGTCGCACCCGCCCGGCGAAGGTCACCGGGGGCAGCGGGAAGACCGACAGCACCACCAGCGCGACCACCAGCCCACCGAGGACGTTGGCCCAGCTCAGGGTGCCCCAGAGCAGCACCCAGACGATGATCAGGCCGATCACCGCCACGATCTTGTTGCGCCGCCGCGCCTGCCGGCTCAGCGGCGGATTCGGCTGCTCGATCTGGTCCTTCGTCACGGTCGGCTCGGCGCTCACGGCGTACCACCCGGGTAGACGGCTTCCACGTACGGTGCCCGCCGCATCAGGTCGTCGGCGGCGTCGGTGCTGATGTCGAACAGGGGCCCGGCCACCACTGTCAGCGCCAGACCGAACACCACGAGCGCGATGGTCGGCGCGACCATCAGCCGGGGCATCATCGCCCCCGAGAAGCCCTTGTCGGGCACCTCGTAGGGCTCCATGGCACCGGCGGCCCGGGTGGTGTGCACGGTGTCCTGCGGACCGGGCATGTCGGCGTGCGGCGCCCGCCAGAAGGCGAGGTTCCACACCCGGGCGGTGGCGTACAGGGTCAGCAGGCTGGTCACCAACCCGGCGGCGACGAGCGTCCAGGCCAGCGGCCCGCCGTCGTCGACACCGGCCTGCACCAGGCCGAGCTTGCCGAGGAACCCGGAGAACGGTGGGATCCCGGCCAGGTTCAACGCGGGTATGAAGAACAGGATGCCCAGCAACGGTGACAGTCTGGCCAGACCACCGAGGCGATCCAGCGCGGTACTGCCCCCACGACGTTCCACCAGACCTGCGGCGAGGAAGAGCGTGGTCTGGATGGTGATGTGGTGCACCACGTAGAAGATCGCCGCGGAGAGCCCGAGCTGGGTGGTGAGCCCCACCCCGAACAGCATGTACCCGATGTGGCTGATCAGGGTGAACGACAACAACCGTTTGATGTCGGACTGGGCGACGGCACCGAGGATACCGACGATCATCGTCAGTCCGGCCACCACCAGCAGCAGGGTCGCCGTCCGGCCCCCCGGGAAGAGCAGGGTCTCGGTCCGGATGATGGCGTAGACGCCGACCTTGGTGAGCAGGCCCGCGAAGACCGCCGTCACCGGTGCCGGGGCGGTCGGATAACTGTCGGGCAGCCAGGCCGACAGCGGGAACACCGCCGCCTTGATGCCGAACGCCAGCAGCAGCATGCCCTGTAGGAGCAGGCGCAGGTTGTCCGGGAGCGCGTCGAGCCGGTCCACGAGCTGGGCCAGGTTGAGCGTACCGGTCGAGGCGTACACCAGACCGATGGCGACCAGGAAGATCAGCGAGGACAGGAGGCTGACCACCACGTACGTCGTACCGGCCCGGATCCGGGTCTCCGTGCTGCCCAGCGTGAGCAGGACGTAGCTGGCGACCAGCAGGATCTCGAACCCGACGTAGAGGTTGAACAGGTCACCGGAGAGGAACGCGTTGCAGACACCGGCGGTCAGCACCAGGTACGTCGGGTGGTAGACCGACATCGGCGTCTCCTCGTCGCCGTCGGCCATACCCTGCCCGATGGAGTAGACGAGGACGCAGAGGGTCACGGTGGCCGACACCACGAGCATCAACGCGGCGAGTTGGTCGGCGACCAGCACGATGCCCAACGGTGCGGCCCACCCGCCGACCGCCAACACCAGCGGCCCGTCGACGGTGGTGCGCAGCAGCAGGGTGGCGGCCACCGCCACGGTGGCGGTGAGGACGGTCAGGCTGACCAACCGCTGGGCGCGAGGCCGCCCGGCGAGCATCAGGGCCAGGCCGGCACCGAGCAGCGGCATGACCACCGGCAGAGGAACGAGCCAGTTCATCGGGGCCTCCCCGTCTCGCCGGCCACCGTCTTACGGTCGGCGTCGGACGCCGTGGTCGTACCCGTCGTCGGCCCGTCGTCGGATTCGTCGCCGTCACCCTCGCCGAAGTCGGAGGTGCCGGGGCCCTCGTCGCGGTCGGCCAACTCCATGATCCGGCGGTCCTCCACGTCGTCCTGCACCTCGTCGTGTCCGACCAGGTGCCAGCTGCGATACGCCAACGCCAACAGGAAGGCTGTCATCCCGAGGGTGATGACGATGGCGGTGAGCACCATCGCCTGCGGCAGCGGGTCGCTCATCTCCTCCTCCGGGGTGGTGCCCACGATGGGCGCACCACCGGCCCGGCCCCCCGTGAGCAGCAACAGGTTGGCGCCGTTGCCGAGCAGGATGACGCCCATCAGCACCCGGGTCAGGCTGCGTTCCAACAGCAGGGTCACACCGGCGGCGAAGAGCACGCCGACCACGACCACGTAGGTGAGGTTCGGGGTCACACCAGCTCCTTCGTCGTCCGTACCTCGTCCTGCTCCTCGGCCTCGGTCTGCCGGTCCATCTCGGCACCGAGGCTGCGCAGGATGTCCAGTACCAGGCCGACCACGATGAGGTAGACGCCGACGTCGAAGAAGACCGACGTGACGAAGTGGACCTTGCCCAGCACCGGAACGTAGAAGTCCAACAGTGCGGTCTGGAGGAAGTCGCCGCCCATCAGGACCGCTGCCACCCCGGTCCCGACCGCCACGAACAGACCCGCGCCCAGCACCGCACCGGCGTCCACCGGGGCGGCGTGGTTCAGTTCCGTCCGTCCACCGGCGAGGTACCGCACGGCCAGGGCGAGGCCGGCGACCAGACCGGCGGCGAACCCGCCACCCGGGGCGTTGTGCCCGGAGAAGAGCAGGTAGACCGAGAAGAGCACGATCGCGTGGAACAGCAGTCGGGTGACCACCTGGAGGATCACCGACTGTCGGCGGGCCTCCACCCCGGTACCCGAGCGCAGCCACCGGGGTTTGTCGGTGGCACCGCCGTCCTGACGTGGGATGGAACTGCGCTGGTCGAGGTCGCGGGTTCGGCGGAAGATCAGGCTCGCCACACCCGTGGCCGCCACCACCAGCACCGCGATCTCACCCATGGTGTCCCAGGCCCGGATGTCGACGAGGGTCACGTTCACCACGTTCTTGCCGCCGCCGAACGACAGCGCCTGCTCGGGAAAGAGCAGCGAGATCGGATCGGCCAACCGGCCGCCCGCGGCGACGTACGCCATCCCGGCGGTCACCGCACCGACGGCCACCCCGATCGCGATGCGACCGCGTCGGCTGGACCGGATCGGCCGTTCGGAGAACTTCGCCGGCAACCGGCGCAGCACCAGCACGAACATGACGATCGTGACGGTCTCCACCAGGAACTGGGTCAACGCGAGGTCGGGCGCACCGTGCAGGATGAACAGCATCGCGATGCCGTAGCCGGCGACCCCGACCAGGATCATGGCGGTCAGTCGACGCATGGCGCGGGCGGCGGCGATCGCCGCGACGACGACCACCGCTCCGGCCACCGCCTGCAACGGGGTGTCCCAGAGCTGGAACCGCTGCGGCCACGGAGCGCCCGCCAGCAGCACCCCACCGGGCAGCACCACCATCACGACCAGGATGACGCCGAGGTAGAACGGCAGGGAACCACGCTGGGTGGCACCGGTCAGCTCCACCGCCAGCCGGTCCAGCCCGGCGTTGACCTTGTGGTAGGCGGTGCCGCCGTCGAACGGCAGCCGCAGCGCCGGGTGCAGCTTGCGGCGTTGCAGGAGGAGGAACAGCCCCGCACCGGCGCCGACGGCGACCACCGACAGGCCCAGGGCCAGGGTGAACCCGTGCCAGAGGGCGAGGTGGTAGCCGGGGTCGGTGCCGGTGGCGTACTGGTCGGCGTGGGGCGCGAGGACCGTGTCGATGGCGGGGGCCGCCGCTCCGACGGCCAGGCCGGCGACCGCGAGCAGGGCCGCCGGGGCGAGGAACGCCCACCCCGGGTCGGCCGCCTCGGTCGGGGCGACGTCGGGCTTGGTGGCGAAGGCACCCCAGAGGAACCGCAGCGTGTACGCCACTGTCAGCGCCGAGCCGAGCACCAGCCCGGCCAGGACCACCCGGTCGGTGCCGCTGCCGTGCAGGAAGCCCTCGAACGCGGCCTCCTTGGCGACGAACCCGGCCATCGGCGGCAGGCCCGCCATCGAGGCGGCGGCCAGCCCGGCCACCCCGGCCAGGACCGGAAGGCGACGACCCAGACCGCTCAGCTCCCGGACGTCCCGGGTGCCGGTCTTGTGGTCGACGATCCCGACGACGAGGAAGAGCGTGGCCTTGAACAGGGCGTGGGCCAGGACCATCGCCACACCGGCGAGCGCGAGGTCGCGGGTGCCGGCGCCGAGGACGACCATCAGCAGACCGAGTTGGCTGACGGTTCCGTACGCCAGCAGGAGCTTGATGTCGACCTGCCGCAGCGCCGCCCAGGCACCGAGGAACATGGTGATCAGGCCACCGGCGAGCAGTGTCGTCCGCCATGCGAAGACCTCGCCGACGGCGGGCCCCAGGAGGGCGACGAGGAAGACACCGGCCTTGACCATCGCGGCGGCGTGCAGGTACGCGCTGACCGGGGTGGGCGCTGCCATCGCGCCCGGCAGCCAGAAGCTGAACGGGAAGATCGCCGACTTGCTGAGCGCGCCGAGCAGGATCAGGATCAGGGCGACCGACAGGTAACCCCCGCCGGGCAGGTTCTGGGAGACCTCCGACCAGCGGTAGCTCCCCGCGTGCTGACCGAGCATGATGAAGCCGGCGAGCATTGCCAGGCCACCGAGGGTGGTGACCAGCAGCGCCTGCATGGCGGCCTGCCGGCTGGACCGTTTGGCCGGGTCGTAGCCGATCAGCAGGTAGGAGAAGACAGTGGTCAGCTCCCAGAACACGTACAACAGGACGAGGTCGTCGGAGACCACCAGCCCGAGCATCGCCCCGGCGAACGCCACGAACACTGCGGCGAAACGACCCAGTCCGGGGTCGCCTGCGGTGAAGTAGCGGGCGCTGTAGGCGAGGACGAGCGCGCCGACACCACCGACGAGTACCACCATCAGCCAGGCGAGGGTGCCCATCCGCAGGGCGATCTCCAACCCGACCTGCGGCACCCAGGGCACGACCTGCACCAGTGGGTCGCCGTTTCGGACCTGACCGGTGTGGGCGAGTGCCCACACCAACGTGGCCGCCGGCGGTAACGCCACCAGGTACAGAGCTCGGGGTCCCCACCTGCGCACCAGAGCCGGGGCGACCACAGCTGCGAGCGCATGGACCGCCACCAGGACCAGCACACAACCTCCCCAGAGATCAACAATCGGTCCCACTACCCTACCGGGGTACACCCCCAACCGCACAGGTGGTGACCCACCTCATCGACGTCGGGCCGGTAAACACCATGTTCCAGCCAGCGAAAACCTCGAAATCCGGCAGGGGTGATCGGGCATTCGGCCCTTACCGACCCACCGCGACGACGCCCGCCCGTGGGTGACCCCGGCACCGCGACGACACTCACCCGGGAGGTACGCCCGACGACGCTCACGCGAGGGTGCGCCAGTAGTCCCAGAACCGGTGCAGCACCGCGGCGAGCACCGTCGCGTACCAGACGACGAGAACGAGGCTGTGGTACGTCCCGACGGTCCTGGTCACCCGGCCGTCGGGCCGGAACCGGCGCAGGGTGCCCAGGGTGGCGTAGAGGAAGACGGGGATGGTGACCACCCACACCACCATGCAGTACGGGCAGAGCGCCCCGATGACGTAGAGGCTCTGGTAGATCAGCCAGTGCACGAGGACCACGCCGAACGTCACACCGGCCTGGAGGCCCAGCCAGAACCAGCCGGGCAGCCGGACCCCGGTGAGCAGCACCACGCCGACGGTGCCCGCCACGGCGAACCCGGCGATGCCGAGCAACGGGTTGGGTATCCCGAACACCTCGGCCTGCCAGGTGCTCATCACCGAGCCGCAGGACAGCACCGGGTTGAGACTGCACCGGGGCAGGTAGTCGGGATCGGCGACCAGGTTGATCTTCTCGACGGTGAGGGCGGTGGCGGCGACCAGCCCGACCGCCCCGCCGAGGGCGAGCACCCAGGCGGTGACCCGGTCGAGGAAGCGGCTCATCCGGCCAGGGCGGCGTCGATCGCGGCGACCAGGTCCGCCTCGGTCCGCAGGTCGGTCAGGGGTCGGCCGTCGACGAAGAAGGTCGGCGTGCCGGTCACCCCGGCGGCCTCGCCGTCGGCCCGGTCGGCGGCGACCCGGGCTACGGTGGCCGGGTCGGTCAGGTCCTGCCGGAAGCGCTCCACGTCCAGCCCGAGGGTCCTGGCGTACCCGACGAAGACCTCGGTCTGCGGGTCCTGCCGGTGTCCCCAGGTCGGCTGCCCCTCGAACAGCAGGGCGTACATCTCGGCGAACCGCCCCTGGTCGGCGGCGGCCTGCGCGGCCTGGGCAGCGAGGTCGGAGTTGGGGTGACCGGGCATCGGGAAGTACCGCACCACGACTGTGACCTTCCCCCGGTAGGTGTCGAGGATCCGCTGCACCGCCGGGTACGCCGCCAGACAGCCCTCGCACTCGAAGTCGAGGAACTCCACGAGGGTGACCCCGTCGTCGGCGGTGGCGAGCCGGTGGCTGTCCGCCCGGACCAGCACCGACGGGTCGACCGCCCCCTCGGCGGCCGGGGCGGAGGGACGGTTGGCCCGGTCGACCACCAGGAGTCCGGCCACCCCGAGCACCACCGCCGCGATCAGCGCCAGCGTCATCCGCGTGTTCCTCGTCATCGCCCCCGCCCTCGTCGACCGGGGTCGATACCCCGAGTCGGTCCGACGTCGGAGGCTACCCGGGTCGACCCGGGGTTTGCCTGGCAGGAACCTGGACGACGGCTGGACGTCCACGACGGGTGGGGGTGTCACCTGCGTCGCGGTGCGGCCCGCCGGGTCGCCACTGCGGTGGTGGGGTCCTCCGGCCAGGGGTGGCGGGGGTAGCGTCCGCGCAGTTCGGCACGGACCCGGGGATAGCCGGTACGCCAGAAGGAGGGCAGGTCCCGGGTGACAGCCGCCGGGCGGCCCGCCGGGGAGAGCAGGTGCAGCAGCACCGGGACCCGGCCCCCGGCCAGCAGGGGCGCGGCGGTCCAGCCGAACACCTCCTGCACCTTGACGGCGAGGACCGGGGCGGCGGGGTCGGTGTAGTCGAGGCGGATCCGGGAGCCGCTGGGCACCTCGATCCGCTCCGGGGCGTACTCGTCGAGCCGGGCCGCCTGCGGCCAGGGCAGCAGCCGCCGCAGCGCCCCCACCACGTCGATCCGGGCCAGGTCGGCGCGGCGGCGGGCCCGGGTCAGCTCCGGGGCCAGCCAGTCGCCGAGGGTGGCGCGGAGGGCGGCGTCGGTGACGTCGGGCCACGGCGCACCGAGGGCGGCGTGGCAGAAGGCGAGCCGGTGGCGGAGTTCCACCGCCTCCCGGGACCAGGTCAGCAGGGTCAGCCCGGCCTCGGCGAACCCGTCGAGCAGGGCCGCCCGGACCAGGGCCGGGTCGGGGTCGGTCAGCGGCCGTTCGACGAGGGTGATCGCGCCGAGGCGGTGGGACGTCCGGGCCTGCACCTGCCCGTCGGCCCAGGTCACCTCGGTCGCCTCGGTGAGCAGGGTGGCGGCGGCCTGCCGGGCGGTCGCCTCGTCCAACGGGGCGGCGAGTCGGATCCGCGCGGTGGGCGCACCGGGTGCCCGGTCCGCGGCGGCGACCGCCACCCACTCGCTCGCGGTGAGCCGGGTACCCGGCGTCAGGTCGGCGGCGGTCCCCCCGGCCATCAGGTAGGACGTGCCACCGGGTCGGCGGAGCCGGGCCACCCGCTCCGGGTAGGCCAGGCCGACCACGAGGGCGGCGGCCAGGTCGTCGGTGAGCGCGGTGGCCGGGACCTTCGGCAGGGTTCGGGCGAGTCGTCGTACCTCCTGACGCCAGGCGGGGGACCGTTCGGCCCGGCGGCGGCGGACGGCGGCGGGCAGGTCGTCCCCGGCCCCTCCGGGGCCGTCCTCGGTGAGCAGGGCGACCACCTCGGCGGCCCGGTCGGTGCCGACTGCCGGGGCGCCGTCGATCAACGCCCGGGCCAGCCGGGGATGGGTGCCGGCCTCGGCGATGGCCCGCCCGCGCGCGGTGACCCGGCCGTCGCCGTCGAGCGCGCCGAGGGCGGACAGGGTGGCGCGGGCGACCTGCAATGCTCCCGACGGCGGGGGGTCGGGCAGGGCCAACCCGGTGCCGTCGGGATGTCCCCACAGCGCCAGGTCCAGGGCGAACCCGGTGAGGTCGGCGACGGCGATCTCCGGTTCGGGGTGGGCGGGCAGCCGCTCGTGCTGCGCCGCCGACCAGCACCGGTAGACCCGGCCGGGCGCCTCCCGACCCGCCCGACCGGCCCGCTGGGTGGCCGAGGCCCGGGACACCGCAACGGTGACCAGGGTGCCCAACCCTCGGCCGTGGTCGGTGCGGGGGACCCGGGTCAGACCCGCGTCCACCACAGCGCGGACCCCGGGGACGGTCAGGCTGCTCTCGGCGATCGAGGTGGCCAGGACCACCCGACGGCGGGGGCCGGGCCGCAGCGCCGCGTCCTGGGTGGCCGCCTCCTGTCGCCCGTGGAGGGTGACGACGTCGACGTCCACGCCGGCCAGCCGGGTGGCGACGGTGTCGAGTTCCCGGGCACCGGGCAGGAACACCAGCACGTCGCCCGGCCCGTCGGCGAGGGCCCGCCGGACGGTCGCCGCCACGTGGTCCAGCAGCCGGGGGTCGACCCGGAGGCCGTGCGGCGGGGCTACCGGCCCGGTCGGTGGGCACCAGTGCACCGAGACCGGGTACGTGACGGCGTGCGCCTGCACGACCGGGGCGGTCAACACCTGGGCCAGCCGGTCGGCCTCGGCGGTCGCGGAGGTGGCCAGCAGCCGCAGGTCCGGCCGGAGGGCGGCGCGTACCTCGGTGGTGAAGGCGAGCGCCAGGTCGGAGTCGAGGTGCCGTTCGTGGCACTCGTCGAGCACCACCGCGTCCACCCCGGCGAGTTCCGGGTCCCGGTGCAACCGCCGGAGCAGGACACCCGTCGTGACCACCTCCACCCGGGTCGCCGGTCCGACCCGACGGTCCCCGCGCACCGTGTAGCCGACCCGTTCCCCGACCGGCTCGCCGAGCAGCGAGGCCATCCGGCGGGCCGCCGCCCGGGCCGCGACCCGGCGGGGTTCGGCGACCACCACCCGGCCGGTGCCCGCATCGGCCAGGGCCAGGGGCACCAGCGTGGTCTTCCCGGTCCCGGGCGGGGCCACCAGCACCACGGCACCGGCGTCGTCCAGGGCAGCGGTCAGGTCGGGCAGGACCTGCCGGACGGGCAGGTCGGCGATCGAGTCGGCGGCGGGCAGCACCCCGACAGTGTGGCGTAGTGCCGACGGTCAGGGCTCGTCGGAGAGCAGGCCCTCGGATCGGAGGCGGGCGGCGTGCACCTCCGGTGGGTCATCGGGGTCGTGGTCGGAGGGGCGGGGGCCCTCCGGGCCGTTCGGGCCGAACCGGAGCAGGACCTCGATCCGGGTCACCCGGAACCGACGCCCCAGGACTGTGACCTCGTCGGCCCGGGTGGCGTCGAGGTCGTCGGCGGCCCGCGCGTACGCCCGGGTCTGCCCGGCGGTGAGTTCGTCGAGGCGGGGTGCCAGGTAACGGAGGTTGACGGCCAGCAGGTCCCGGGCCGCCTGCGGGGTGTCCACCGCGAGGCTGTCCGGCTGCCAGCGTCCGCCGACGCACTCCGCGACGGCGTACCGGGTGGGGAGGATGACCGCCCCGGGATGGGTCCGGGTGGCCTGGACGCTGTCGTCGTACATGTCGGGGCGGACCCCGCCCCGGGGATAGTGGGCGGTCAGCACCTCGGCCTTGAGCAGGGCGTGGGCCAGACCTGTCGGTTCCTCGGGGGCGACCACCAGGGGGGTGGCGCGCAGCGGGGTGGTCGTGCCGGGCGGCAGCGGGTCCGGGTCGGTGGGGCGCGGCGGTTCGGGGCCGTCGGGGCCGAACCGGGCGAAGGTGTCGGTACGGATGATCCGGTACCGGCGGTCGGCGACGGTGACCTCGTCGATCTTCTCCCAGTCCAGGAGGGCGTCGACGGCGTCCAACTCCGCCCCGAGGGCCCGGTCGGTGACCTTCATCCGCCAGGTCCGGAGGCGTTCGGCGAGCCCGTCCCGCGCACCCTGGGGGGTGTACTCGTCGAGGTCGGTCACCTGCCACCGTCCGTCGGGCAACTCCTCGGCGTGCCCGAAGATCGGCCCGCCGAGCCGAACCGTCGGGTACGCGGCCGCCCGCCGCGCGGCGTCGTCCTCGGTCACCGCACTCACCGGGTCGTCCCGGCGGGCCACCCGGATCACCGACACCGCCGGCATCACCTCATCGTCACGCACGTCCCACAGTGTGTAGACGCTCGGCCGGAAAAGCCACGCCGCCGCGCCGCCACGTCCTCAGGAGAACCGTTCCACGGTGACCGGGATCAGCCCCTGGGCGCGCATCGCGGCGGTCAGGGACCGCAGCAGGGGGCGTACCGTGTCGTCGCCGTGCGCGGCGAGGTCGACGGTGACGTCAAGGCACCAGGCCGCGCCGCCGGCGACCCGGCGCACCTGCCAGGTGTACGCGTCCGCCCCGACCCGCAGGTGGGCGGTGCCCACCACCCGGGCGTGGGGGTCGGCGGCGTCCTCGGCGATCGTCATCCGCCACCTGGTCTGCAACTGGGCCAAACCGTCCCAGCTCAACGCGTTGGCGAAGAGGATCCGATAGACCCGGGTGTCCCGGTACCCGTCGGTGACCTCGTCGCCGAGCCGCAGCGGGGCGGCGGCCGGTATCGCGACGCCAGCACCGAAGTGACCGCGCAGAGCATTCTCGTCCGGCAGGTCGTCGCCGCCCAACCGTCGGTGGACCGCCTCGGCGGTGGACCGGTCCACCGGGGCCACCCGCTCCCGGACCCGCCGGTCGGCGCGGATCGCCCGACTGAACGCGGCCGAGTCCCACCACCGCCGCTCCCCCGCCGTCCACCCGGCACCGTCGAGCCGGACGGCGGCGTGGTCGTCGCCGAACACGAACTCCTCGACCAGGAGCCCGACCGGTCGACCGGCACCGGGGCCGCCCGGCGGGTGGACCAGGTAGTAGTCGAGCGCCGGTCGCTCGACCACCGTCGCCCCCGCACCGGGCCGCTGCCCGACCCCGTACCCGCCCGGCCGGTCCACCGCGCCGTCGGGTCCCACCTGCCACGTCGTCACAACGGATATTTTGGACCATTGGTACGCCGATCGACCCCCGACACGACCGGACCACGGGACTGACAGTCTGGTGACCCGCCAAGCGCGCCTGAAACCACAGCACGGCAGGAGGTCGCCACCCTCGCAGGTGGCGGCCTCCTGTGTTCCTTCTCTCGGGTCGCACCAGGTGTCGAACCGGTCGCGCCCGTCCGACGTCAGGGCCACCGTCGCAGCACCTCACCGCGAAGGGAACCTCGTGACCTACCCCTGGAACGACAATCCCGGTCAGCAGGCACCGGGATGGACCAGCGAGCAGACCGACCAGCCGCCGAACGTGCCTCCCGGCAAACTGCACCGAACTGGAGAACAGTGGGTGGCGGAGCACGAGAGATACCGCAAGGCCCTCGTCGAGGCAGGGCTCGAACCGTCGCGAAGGTGGGCCGAGAGACACGGCCTGCGACACAGCCACATGCGACTGACGAGAATCAAAAGAGGAGAAGTCCAGACGACCGCAGAAGAAGAAAAATTCTTGCTTAGGTTCCCTGAGTTGAGCGACAAAATCTCCAACCCCCTGAGCCACAACAGCCGCGAGAGCTTCGCAGAAAATTGGGCGACCGCCCACCGGGCGTATCGCGAGGCCCTTCGAGGAGAACCTCCATCCTCTCCGATGTGGGCCAGAAGGCACGGCCACCAGAGAAGCCACGATCGACTGACGAACATTCGTAAGGGAACAGTCCAGATTCGCCAAGCAGAGGCCGCCTTCTTCGACGACGCACCGGAATTCCGAGACGCCTTCCTCTGTCCCGAATCCAAAGGCCGTGTGCAGTACGACAAGCTCGTCAGGGAACGGGCGTCAGAGGGCAGTGTCGCCGACGTCGCGGCAACGTCGCTAGCGGGATACAGCCCCGTCCCCGGAGAGACCTCGGCGCGACCGCTCGCGTCCGGCGGCAGCCCACCGCCGGGGCAGGTGTCAAACGTGTCGTCGCCCCGGCGCTGACGCCCCCGCCACGACACCAATCGCGCCCGGCCCCTGAGACCGGGAGGTCGCCACCCTCGCAGGTGGCGGCCTCCCGTGTTTCCACCCACTGTTGAACCGCTGCCGGTTGCCGGACGTCAGGACGGCCGTGGCACCCCACCGTGGAGGGACATCGTGACCGACCCCCGGAGCATCCCCGGCCAGCCCGTACCGCAACGAGTGACCGCCCCAGAGCCGGACCTCGGTGACCTCGATCTCCCATGGGAGCTCCTCACTCAGGACGATATCGCGGAGTTGGGCCGGTTCCTCGACATCGACCAGGTGGGCGAGGGCGCGACGAACAGGGGCAACCACAGGACCGGCAAGGAGTGGGTGGAGGCACACCGTCGATATCGCGACGCCCTCGACGGAGAAGAAGGAAGACCATCCCGATCCTGGGCTCGGGAAGAGGGCCACCAACCCAGCCACGACCGGCTGGCGAACATCAGGAAGGGGCAGGTCAGAGCCAGCCCCGAGGAGGAGGAGGTGTTCTTCCGGGACTCCCCCGGGTTCCGGGCGAGGTTCCTCGCCACGAAGGACCCCCGCAGCCTGGGAGGCGACTGGGTGGTCGAGCACGAGAGATACCGGGTCGCCCTTCAGGGGCAGGCACCCTCCCACCGTTGGGCCATCGAGAACGGCCACAAAAGGAGTCAGACTCGACTGGTCAACCTGAGGTACGGACACATCGAGATCCTCCCGGAAGAACTCGAATTCCTCCGAAAAGCACCGGAGTTCCGCGAAGCATTTCTTCCGGTGGGTTCCCGAGGCCGCGAACGGTACGACGACCTGATCAGGAGGCAGACGCAGGAGCGCGGCCTGGGCACCTCAGGGGTAGCCGCCACCGCCGCCGTGACGGTACCGGGGGCTCGCAGGGTCCACCGGACCGGACGACAGTGGGCGGCGTTGCACCAGGCGTATTCCGACTCGCTCGGCCACGACGTTCCGAACCATGACCCGGCCGTGGTCGACGATCACCACGCGAGTCGTCAGCGACTGCTCGACCTCGGGAACGGACGGACGCCCCACCCCGAGGAGACCGAACTCCTCCAACGGTCACCGAAGCTCCTCGACCACTACTTCCCGGCGGGCACCCCGAAACGCGCCCGCTACGAACGGTCCCTGGAGAAGCCGCCCGAGGCCCGGACCAGGCTCTCATACGGAAGGAGCGGACCGGACTGGGAGACCGAGATCCGCGCCTACCTGGACGCGCTCGGTGCCAGGACCCCAGACGAGGAATGGGCCAGGGCGAACGGTCACGAAAGCAGCCACTGGCGACTGGAACGCCTGGGAAGGGAGGGACAACAGGCCCTTCATCCCGAGGAGTTCGATCTCCTCAGGCAGCACCCGCGCATCCTCGACCACTTCTTCCCGGCGGGAACCACCCGCCGGGACAGGTTCGACACCCTGGTGCGGCAGATGACAATCCCGCTGCAACGGCCGGACGTCGCCGACGTCGCCGCGATGCCGGTGCCCGGTCTTCACCAGGTGTCCGGCGGCCCCTCGGCACGACCGCCGGCCGACGGTCCGACCACGGGGCGAAGGGTGCCGTGCGTGCTGCCACAGCGCTGACCACCACACCACGAAGCCGTCCACGGGGCCGGGTCGGCCCCGGAAGACGGCCACGGTCAGGGGGTGGGAACCTCCTCGGGGAGCAGGCCGCAGCGTTTCAGGTCGGCCCAGAGGCCGCCGGGGATCGGCCATTCGAACATCGTCACGTTGTCGGCGATCTGCCCCGGATCACGGGCCCCGACGACCACGCTGGCCACCGCCGGATGCCCGAACGGGAACTGGATGGCGGCGGCCCGCAGCGGCACCTTGTGCCGGTCGCAGACCTCCCGGATGGCGTTGGCCCGGGCCAGCAGGGTCCGGTCGGCCGGGAGGTAGTCGTAGTACGCCCCGGGACGCGGGTCGGCCAGCAGACCCGAGTTGTAGACCCCGGCGGCGAGCACCGAGATCCCCCGCGCCCGGCACAGGGGCAGCAGGTCGGCCAGGCCGGACTGGTCCAACAGGGTGTACCGCCCGGCCAGCATGAAACAGTCGAAGTCGGCGGCGCCGGCCAACTCCACGAGCATGGCGGCATGGTTCATCCCGGCGCTCACCGCCCCGATCTCGCCAGTCGCCCGCAGCTCCGCCAGTGCCGGGTACGCCCCGTCGAGCGCCTCGGTGACGTGGGCGTCGGGGTCGTGGATGTGGGCGATGTCGATGCGGTCCAGACCGAGCCGGTCCAGACTCTCGGCGTACGACCGGCGGACCCCGGCGTAGCTGAAGTCGAAGGTCGGGGTGTGGCCGGTCGGCTCGGCCCAGATGTCCTCGGTGCCCGACCCGCCGGGCACCAGGAGCCGGCCGACCTTGGTGGAGAGGGTGAACTCCCTGCGTGGCTTGCCGGCGAGCACCGAACCGGCCCGCCGCTCGGACAATCCGCACCCGTAGAGCGGGGCGGTGTCGAAGTAGCGCAGCCCGAGGTCCCACGCCGTCTCGACCGTCACCCGGGCCGCCGAGTCCCCCACCGGCTGGTAGAGGCCGCCGATCGGGGCCAGCCCGAAACCGAGCCGGGTCACCTCCACCCCGGTCCGCCCCAACCGGGCCTTCTCCGTCGCCTGCACCAGGCCGCCTCCCACCCCGTCGTGGCCCTGATCGTCGACTTGACGGGAAGAACCGGCCCGCCACCGGTACCACGGAACGCCTGTCGGATGGTGCTGCACAACTCCTGTCAGGTTGTGCCCGACTGTGTCTAGTGGGTCCAGTAGGGACAGTCAAGGACGAACCGCCGTCGGGAACGGGATCTTTCGATCCGTGTCCGGGTCGTCCGGCGGGCACCAGGGCCACGGCACGTCACCCACCGCCGCCTCGACCAGGAGCCACTCCACTGCACGTACCAGCCGTTGCGCCCGGTGTGCTGAGAGGTGACGGGTGTCGGCGGTGACGACCAGCTCCACCGCCCCGGGAGCGTCGACCACCTGGAGGCGGCACCGCCACGCGAACCGTTCGAGCGGCTCCGACCAGGTGAAGACGCTGCCCGAACGGGCAGCCCGAAGCGCCGTCGGGTCCGGCCCCGGGCGCTCGGCGTCGCCCGCCCCGGCGCCACCGGTCTCCGGTACGCCGGTGGGGATACGGATGTCGTTGAAGTAGCAGAACGGAGCGAGCGCGGTGCCGTAGTCGTACCCGAGGTCGGTGAAGGCCTGCGCCAACTCCCTCGGGTCGTAGTAGGCGTGCCGGTACGCCTCCAACGACGCCGCCCGGGTCCGGGCGAGCACCTCGGCGAAGTCGGGTCGGTCGGCGAGGTCGATCAGACAGATCCCGAGTTGGTTCAGCTTGCTGACCGCCGGGGCGTACTCCGGGAGGAACCGGTTGTTGGACATGGCGAACAACCCGCAGACCTCCCGGCGGGTCGCCGCAGTGACCACGGCGGCCGTCGCGGCGAGCAGGACGGTGGCGGTGGTCACCCCGTGTCGGGCGGCGACCGCCCGGACGGCCGGGTCGATCACGGTGCTGACCAGCGAGCCCCGCCGGTACCGGGGTTCCTCGCCCGGCTCGACCGTCTCGAACATCCCCTCGGGCAGTCGTCGGAACTGCCGCATCCAGTGGGCCACGGCCCGCCGGGACCGCCGCTGCGCGGTGCCGCTCTCCCGCAGCGCCACGTCCAGCGACTGGAGGACGGGGGTGGCCGCCGGGGCACCCCGCAGCAGGGTGATCCGCAGGTCCCGCAGGACCAGTTCGGCGGCGTGGAAGTCGACGGTGGAGTGACTGAACACCACCACCACCTGCCGGACCAGCCCGTCGACCACCACCAGGGCGGCCCGCAGCGGCCATCCGGCGGCGTGGTCGAACGGCGGGTCGCCGAGGTCGGCCGCCAGGGTCCGGGCCGCCACCCGGCCGTCCGGGTCCGTTCCCGGGTCCGCCGTCCGCACCGTCACCGGCAGGTCGCCCCGGGCCGATGCCACCTGCCACAGGTCCCCGTCGCCGACCCGGACCCGGGTCCGCAGCGACTCGTGCCGACCGACGAGCGTTCCGAGCGCCGCGACCGCCCGGTCCACGTCGATCCCGGCCCGGGGGGACAGCAGCAGGGTCCGGCGGAGGTTCAGGACGCTGCGTTCGGTCGACTCGAACTCCACCACCGCCCGCCACATGGCCCGCTGTCCCCAGGTGAGTGGACCGGTGCGGTCCACCCCGCCGGCGAACGGGGCGTACCGGACCTGGTCGGCTTCGGGTGTCTGTCGGGTCGACGCGGGACCGACGTGGTCCGGGGCCGGTCGGGACAGCGCCGGACCGACCGGGTCCGGGGTCGGTGGGTCCGGCGCCGGACCGACCGGGTCCGGGGTCGGTCGCCACGGCCAGGGGACGTCGGTGAAGGCGGCCCGGACCATCAGCTCCTCCAGGTCGCGCAGGAACCCGTGCACCGCGTCCCGGGCCACGAAACGGCTGTCGGCGGAGAGGGTGACGCCGAGGGCACCAGGTTCGTCGACGACGTGCGCCAGCAGGTGCCAGGACGCCACGTCCAGCCCGGCGGTCCACCCGTACGTGCTGTGGGCCGTCTCGGCACGCAGCTGCGCCTCGGAGACGGTGGGCAGTGGTCCACCCTCCCCGCCGGGGAGTCGGACGTCGTTGAAATAGTGATATGGCAGAAAAACGGTGCCGTACTCGTACCCCAGATCGGTGAAGCCGCGACGGAGATCAGCGGTGTCGTAATACGAGTTCCGGTAGGCGCTCAGCGACGCCTTCCACACGCGGGACGCCAGCTCCCCGAAGCTCGGACGACCGGTCAGGTCGACCACTCCGAAACCGATCTGCCCGATATTGGCGACCGTCTGTGAGAAATCTGGACGAAATCGGTTGTGCGCCATGGGAAAGAAGCCGCACGGGCCGGGATCGCGTCCGCGTACGGTCAGGGCCGTCATGGCGGTCAGCAGCGCCGTGGAGGTGGTCACCCGGTGGCGGGCGGCGACCAGCCGGACGGCCCGCTCCAGCGCCGACGAGACCAGCACACCCCGGGGCAGCCGGGGTTCCAGCCCCGGCCCGACCGTCGGCAGGTCGAGGGGGTGCACCCGGGGAAACTCCCGCAGCCAGTACGCCACCGCCCGCGCGGAGCGCAGCCGGTCCGGCCCCCGCTGACGCAGCCCGACCTGCACCGACTGTGCTCCGGCCGGCACCGCGATGGCGCCACGCACCAGGAGCAGCCGCAGGTCGCGCAGGACGACGTCGACGGCGTGGGCATCCACTGTGGAGTGGCTGAACACCAGCACGATCTGGCGTACCCGGTCGTCGACCAGGACCACGGCGGCCCGGACCGGCCACTCCTCGGCGTGGTCGAACGCGACGTCGCCGAACAGGTCGGCGGTGGCCGTGGCCTGCGCCGACCCGTTCCCCTCCCCTGCCACCACCAGCAGTGGCAGGGCCCCGACCGCCGCCGCCTCCTGGACCAGGCCGTCACGGTAGGGCCGGACCCGGGTACGCAGTGAGGCGTGCCGGGCGACGAGCGCGCCGACCGCCCGGGTGGCGGCGGCCAGGTCGGCGTCGACCCGATCCGAGACGGGGAGGGTACGGCGCAGGTTCATGAACCGGTGGTTCGACCCGGACAGGGCGTTGGCCCGCCACATCACCTGCTGCCCCCAGGTGAGCGGGGCGGTCAGTGGGCCCTCCCCCCGGAACTCGGCGTGCACCACCGGTCGTGCGGCCCACTCGTCGGGCACTACGGCATCCATGAATCGCATTCCTGACCGTAACGACGATCGACAACGGCGTAGGTCAATCGTTCGGTTTCTCCGGGGTGCACCGTTCAGGCCATTCCGTTGCATCGTTTGCAGTCGGCAAACTGTCTGCTCCGCACACCCCCAATGGATAAGGCGAACCGCGTGACCAATGTTGACGTACCAACGCGGCCTGCTCCTAACCCACCGAACCGGACCATTCCCCGACATCGAACCGAGGCGTCGCTGTCGTTCGGTCAGGAAAGGATCTGGTTCACCGAACAGCTGACCCCCGGCACCGCCGGGTACGTCGTCTACGCGACCTGCCGGCTGCGCGGTCCGCTGGACCCTGAGCTGGTCGGGGCCGCCCTGGACGCGGTCGCCGGGCGGCACGACAGCCTGCGGATGTGCTTCACCGAGACCGACGACGGAACGCCTCGGGTGGAGGTGGTGGACCGGGTCCGGGTGCCTGTCACAGTCGTCTCGGCACAGGACGAGACGACCGCCCGTGAGCTGGTCGCCGAGCGGGTGCGGACCCCCTTCGACCTCGCCGTCGCCCCTCTGCTGCGGGTGCTGCTGGTCCGGCTGGCCGACGACGACCACGTGCTGCACCTGGACACCCACCACGTCGTCAGCGACGGGTGGTCGATGAACCTGCTGATGGCCGAGGTGGCGACGATGTACGGGGTGCTACGCGACGCCGCCCCCGCGCCGGAGCCCCCGGGTCTGAGCTACGTCGAACACGCCGCCTGGCAGCGGGAACGGATGGCCGGGTCGGCGGCCCGGGACGGGCTGGCCTACTGGACCCGGGCGCTGGCCGGGGTCGCCCCGCTGGAGCTGCCCACCGACAGGCCCCGCCCGAGTGTGCAGACGTACGCGGGCGGCACCCACCGGTTCGCGATCGACGCCGACCTGACCGAGGGGCTGCGTCGGCTCGGCCGGACCCACCGGGCGACCCTCTACATGACACTCCTCGCCGGCCTGCACGCCACCCTGTTCCGGTACAGCGGTCAGCGGGACTTCGCCGTCGGCTCTCCCGTCGCCGGTCGGGTCACCCCCGAGTCGGAGGAGGTGATCGGGCTCTTCGTCAACACCCTCTCGCTCCGCGCCGACCTGGCACCGGAGGTGTCCGACGACGCCGAACCGAGCTTCGGGGTCCTGCTGCGTCGGACCCGCAACAGCGTGGTCCGGGCGCTGGCCCACCAGGAGGTGCCGTTCGAACGGCTGGTCAAGGAGCTCAACGTCGCCCGGGACGTGAGCCGGACGCCGGTGTTCCAGGTGCTGTTCACACTGCAGAACTACGACCGGGGCACCGGCCGGTGGCCCGAGGGGCTGGTCGCCGAGAGGTTCGGCGCGGACGGCACCGTCGCCCGCTTCGACCTGTCGCTCTACGTCAGCGAGACCGACGACGGGCTCCGGGCGATGCTCGTGTACAACAGCGACCTGTTCGACCCGGAGACCGCAGCCCGGTTCGCCGAGAGCTTCCGTACCCTGCTGCACGGCGCGGTGGCCCGACCCGAGCTGGCCGTGGTCGACCTGCCCCTGGTCGAGGAGGCCGAGCAGGCCCGGCTCCTCGACCTGGGCACCCCCGGTGAGGTGCCGGACGCGCCGGTGACCGGTGTCGCGTCGACACTGGCGGAGCTGCCCACCCCGTGGGTCACCGCCACCCCCGACGTCCCCGCCGTGGTCTGCGGACCGGACGCGGTGACCTACCGGGAGCTGGACCTGCGGGCCAACCGCCTCGCCCACCGGCTGCGTGCCCTCGGGGTCGGGCCGGACAGCCTGGTCGGGGTGCTCGTGGAACAGTCTGTGGAGCTGGCCGTGGCGCTGCTCGGGGTGCTGCGGGCCGGTGGGGCGTACCTCCCGCTGGACCCGGAGCAGCCGACGCAGCGGCTGGCACTGATGCTCGCCGACGCCCGGCCCGCACTGGTGCTCACCACCACCGGGCTACGGGACGTGCTGCCCGGCGACGACGTGGTGTTCCTCCTCGACGACGAGGCCGACGCCCTCGCAGGCGAACCGGTCACCCCGCCCCCGTCGGCGACCACGGGTGAGCACCTCGCGTACGTCATCTACACCTCCGGGTCCACCGGGACGCCCAAGGGGGTGGCTGTCGCCCACCGGCAGGTCCTGCGGTACCTCGACGGGGTGGCGCAGCGGTTCGCTGTCACCCCGGGCGGCCGGTACGCGCTGTTGCAGTCCATGTCGTTCGACTTCAGCGTCACCGTGTTCTACCTGTCCCTGACCACGGGCGGAACCGTGCACCTGATCGACAGGCGGTGCACCGGTGGGGAGCTGGCCGAGCAGCTGCGTCGACACCGGATCGACTATCTCAAGATCACTCCGTCGCACCTGGCCGCCCTGGCCGTCGAGGTCGACGAGGCCGCGCTGGTCCCCGCCCGGGCGTTGATCCTCGGCGGGGAGGCGGCCGACCTGGGGTGGGCGGCCCGGTTCGCCGCGGTGGGTGCCGGACGGGTGTTCAACCACTACGGCCCGACCGAGGCAACAGTCGGCGTCACCACCTACGAGGTGACGGCGGCGGGGGCCGGGCGGGTCCCGTTGGGTCGGCCGCTGCCGCACGCCCGGGTGTACCTGCTCGACGAGCGGATGCGACCGGTGCCGGTCGGGGTCCCCGGGGAGATCCACCTCGGCGGGGACCGGCTGGCCCGGGGCTACCTGCACCGACCGGACCTGACCGACGAACGGTTCGTCCCCGACCCGTACGGGCCACCGGGGGCGCGGCTCTACCGCACCGGGGACCTCGGGCGGTGGCGGTCCGACGGGGAACTGATGTTCCTCGGTCGCCGGGACCACCAGGTGAAGATCCGCGGATACCGGGTGGAGCTGGGTGAGGTGGAGGCCGCCCTGCGGGAGCTGCCCGACGTCCGGCAGGCCGCCGTCCTGCTGCGCGACGACAGGCTGGTGGCCTGGCTGGAACCGGAGCCGACCCCGGACGGGGTCGAGGCCGACCGGCCGGAGGGGGCGGCGATCCGGCGGATGCTCGCCGAGCGGCTGCCCGAACACATGGTGCCGTACCGGTTCGTCTGGCTGGACCGACTGCCGTTGCAGGAACACGGCAAGGTGGACCGGCGGGCGCTGCCCGACCTGGGTGACCAGACCCCCACCGGGGCGCGGGTCGCCCCGTCCGGGCCGGTGCAGACGCTGATCGCCGCGATCTGGCAGGTGGTCCTCGACACCCCGCAGGTCGGCGCGGACGACGACTTCTTCGACATCGGCGGACACTCCCTGCTCGCCACCCAGGTGGTGGCCCGGCTCCGGCGGGAGCTACCGGGCGTGGTGGACACCACCGCCCTCGCCCCGGTCACCGTGATGGACCTGTTCCGCCACCGGACCGTCCGGGAGCTGGCCGCCCGGGTGACCGCCACCGACCACGTCGACGACGGAATGCTGCACGAGCTGACCCCGCCGGTCACCGGGACCCCGGTGGCCACCCTGGTCTGCGTCCCGTACGGCGGGGGCAGCGCTGTCGTGTACCAGCCCCTGGCCGAGGCGCTGCCCCCCGGATACCGGCTGCTGTCGGTGGCCGTACCCGGACACGACATCGGGCTCGCCGACGAGGTGGCACCGCTCGACGAGGTCGCCACCGAGGTCGCCGCGCAGCTGCTGGACCGGGTGACCGGTCCGCTGATCCTCTACGGTCACTGCGGCCCCGGCGGGGCGCTGGCGGTGGAGGTCGCCCGCCGGTTGGAGGCCGCCGGTCGGGAACTGACGGCCGTGTACCTGGGTGCGGTGTTCCCGTTCGGCCGACCGACCGGTGGGCTCCTCGGACCACTGCTGCGGCTGCGGGTGGCCGAGCGGATCCGCAGCGACCGGATCTACCGGACCTGGTTGCAGGCGCAGGGTACGTCGATCGCCACGCTCGACCCCGACGAGGTGGCCTTCCTGATCCGGGCGATGCGCCACGACGCCCGGGTGTCCGAGGAGTACTTCACCGATCTGCTGCACCGGCGGGTGAACCCGCTGCGGGCCCCGATCATCTCGGTGGTCGGGGAGCAGGACCGGGGCACCGAGTACCACGAGGAACGGTTCCGGGAGTGGCACTTCCTCAGCGACGCCACCGCCCTGGCCGTGATCGACGAGGGCGGGCACTACTTCCTGAAGTACCGGGCCGCCGAACTCGCCGAGATCGTCACCGGCGTGCACGACCGGCTGGCCGCCCCGACGCCGGAGGCGACAGTCCTGACCCCGGAGGCCACCGTCCTGACCCCGGAGGCGACAGGCCCGGACCCGGCGTGGGAACTGGTCGCCGTCTCGGACCGCCGCACCGACCCGCCCGCCGACCCGCCCCCACCGCCTCCCCCGGCCGGTCGCCGGGACACCCCACCCGACGACGGACCACCGGTGCGCAGACGCCGGGACCGGACCCCGAAGCCGAGCATGCGCCGGTTCGGGCTGATCGCCGCCGGTCAGATCGTCTCCGGTACGGGCACCGCCCTGACCAACTTCGCGATCCCCCTGTTCATCTACCTGGAGACCGGATCACTGGCCCGCTTCGCGCTCTTCGCGGTGATCGGTCTGCTCCCCGGACTGGTGGTGGCGCCGCTGGCCGGGGCGCTGATCGACAGGACCAGTCGACGCCGGATCATGATCCTGTCCGGGCTGGCCGCCGGGGGCGCGAACGCCGCCCTGGCCGCCCTGGTCCTCACCGACCGGGTCCAGGTGTGGCACTTCTACCTCTTCGTCGGCTGGCTGTCGGTGGCGCTGGCGTTCCAACGCCTCTCCTTCGTCTCGGCGGTGCCGCAACTGGTGCCGAAGCGGTACCTCGGGCACGCCAACGGGCTGGCGCAGACCGCCACCGGGGTCACCCAGTTCCTGGTCCCCCTGATCGCCGTCGCGCTCCTGGAGGCGGTCGGCCTGCGCGGCATCCTGATCATCGACGTGGTGGCGTACGCGTTCGCGATCGGGGTCCTCGCCGTCGTCCGGTTCCCCCGTGCCCTCGCCCTGCGGCGGCGCGAGAGCATCGGCCAGGAGATCCTGGGTGGACTGCGGTACGCGCTGCGCCGCCGGGAGTTCCGGGCGATGCTGGCCTTCTTCGCCGCGCTGAACTTCTTCCTGTTCCCGGTGCTGTTCCTGCTCTCTCCCCTGGTGCTGGGCTTCGCCGACCTGGGCGAGGTGGCCCGGATCGCGCTCACCGGCGGGGTCGGTGCGGCCACCGGCGGGCTGGTCATGCTCGTCTGGGGTGGACCGCGGACCTACCGGATGCGGGCGGTCCTGCTCGGCACCCTCGGCATCGCGGTGGCCTGTGTGGTCACCGGGCTGCGCCCGAACCTGCTGGTCGTCGGGGTCGGGGCGTTCGGCATGTACCTCGCCCTCGGTCTGGTCAACGGGGTCTACAACACCATCGTCCAGACCAAGGTGCCGCCCCGGTTCCACGGGCGGGTCTTCGCCCTCAACCAGATGGTGGCCTGGTCGACGATGCCCCTGGGGTGGGGGGTGGTGGCCCCGTTCGCCGCCCGGACGGTGGAGCCGATGCTGCTGCCCGGCGGCACCCTCGCACCCAGTGTCGGGGCGGTGATCGGTGTCGGCCCCGGACGTGGACACGCCCTGCTGTACCTGGTCTTCGGGGTCGGCATCGCCCTGACCGCCGTGGTGTCGCTGCGCTCCCGGATCCTGTCCCGCTTCGACCTGGAGGTGCCCGACGCGCCCCCGGACGACCTGGTCGGGATCGAGGCCCGGCAGGCCCGGGCCGCCGGCCGGGCCGAGGGCGACCCGAGGTGACCGCCCCGACCGACGCTCCTGTGCCGGTCCCGCCGGTGGCCCGGACCGTCCCGGAACTGCTGGCCTGGCGGGTTGCCGTGCACCCGCAGCAGGTGGCGCTGCGGGTGCACGGGGTGGCGGAGCTGACCTTCGCCGAGTGGTGGGAGGCCGCCGGCGCGGTCGCCGGTGCCCTGCGGCGACGCGGCGTCGGCCCTGGTGACCGGGTCGGGCTGGTCTTCGGTGCCCGGGACTGGATCGGGTACGCGGTGGCGTACTGCGGGGTGCTGCGCGCCGGGGCGGTGGCCGTACCGCTGTCGGACCGGTCCGCCCCCACCCAACTGGGGTACGCCCTCGACCACTGCCGGGCCACCGCCGTGGTGCACGGCCAGACCCCCGCCCCGACCGGCCTGCCGTCCTGGCCGGTGACCCTCCTGCGCGGCGAGGACGACACCGGTCCCGACCATCCGGTACGCCCCGACGACCTGGCCCAGATCCTCTACACCTCCGGCACCACCGGCCGCCCCAAGGGGGTCAAGGCCAGTCACGCCAACCTCACAGTCGGTGCCCCGAGACACCCGCGACGGCTGCCCCTGGCCCACTCGCAGCGGTTCCTGCACGCCTTCCCGATCGGCACCAACGCCGGTCAGACGATGCTGTTCAACGCGTTGACCGCCAGGCCGACGGCGTTGACCCTGCCCGGGTTCACCCCGGCCCGGTTCGCCCGCCTGATCGCCGCCGAGGGGACCGGGACGGTGTTCCTGGTCCCGTCGATCGCCATCGAACTGCTCGACTCGGGGGCGCTCGACGGGCGGGACCTCGGCGGCGTACACCTGGTGGGGTCGACGGCGGCGGCGCTGCCCCCGGCGGTGGCCACCCGGTTGGCCGCAGCGTTTCCGGCGGCCACCGTCGTCAACTACTACACCTCCACCGAGGCCGCCCCGGCCCAGACCACGATGATCTTCGACCCGGCCCGGCGGGAGGCCGTCGGCCGCCCGGTCGGCGGGGACCTGCGCATCGCCGACCCGCAGGGCCAGCCGTTGCCCACCGGCGAGGTCGGTGAGGTGTGGCTGCGCTCCCCACACCCCCGCTCCTACCACCGGGACGCCTCGGCCACCCGGGCCACCTTCCGCGACGGCTGGGTCCGGATGGGCGACGTGGGCCGCCTCGACGCCGACGGGTACCTGTACCTCACCGACAGGCACCAGGACGTCATCAAGTCCGGGGCCTTCAAGATCTCCAGTCTGGAGGTCGAGGCGGCGCTGCACGAGCACCCGGGGATCGCCGAGGCGGCGGTCGTCGCCGTCGCCCACCCGGTCCTCGGATCGGTGGTGGCCGCCGTCCTGGTCGCCAGGCCGACGACCGCCGACACCGACCTGGCCCTGCCGGCCGCGCGGTCCTGCGACACCGACCTGACACTGCCGGCCGTGCGGTCCTGCGACACCGACCTGACACTGCCGGCCGTGCGGTCCTTCCTCGCCGGTCGGCTCGCCGACCACCAACTACCGGCCCGGCTGCTGCTGGTGCGGCAACTGCCCCGCAACGAGGGCGGCAAGGTGCTCAAACGACAGCTCGCCGCCCGGTTCGACGACTGATGTATATCGATGGACGAGGAGAGCCCGTGGGTACCGTGGAGGCGACATACGCGCAGCACGCCGTCTGGTTCACCGAACAGGCCGGGGCGGCCGCGACGGCGTACCACATGGCCGTCGGAATCCACTTCGACGCCCGGCTGGACACCGAGGCCCTGGTGGCGGCCTGCACGGCGGTGATCGAGCGGCATCCCGTCCTGGACGCCCGGGTCGTCACCGACGCCGACGGCGTCCCCCGCCTGGCCCCCGGCCCGGCCCGGCCACCCGTCACGTTCGCCGAACTGACCGAGGAGCGGGTGGCCGAGGAGATCGCCCGGGGATACTCCCTGACCGACGGGCCGCTGTCCCGGTTCGTCCTGCTGACCGCCGTCGACGGGCGGCACCTCCTGCTGGTCACCGCCCACCACCTGGTCTTCGACGGGACCAGCAAAGAGGTCCTGGTAGGCGACCTCGCCGCCGCGTACCGGACGGCCGCCGCCGGAGAGCCGGTACGGCTGCCCCCGCTGCCCGACGGGTACGCCGGACACGCCACCGCCGAACGCGACAGGGTCGCGGCGGACCTGCCGGCCGCCCGCGCGTACTGGGCACGGCACCGGCCGGACCCGACCGACGTGGTGCTGCCCGGACTGACCCGGGTGCCCGCCGCCGCCGAGCCGGGACGGGCCGTCCCGGTGCCCCTCGGCGACCTCGCCGACGGGCTCGACCGGGCCGCCACCACCGTGGGGGTGACCCGGTTCGAGCTGTTCCTGACCGCACTGCACCTGCTGGTGTACCGGTACGGCAACCGGGACACCCCGGTGGGGGTGGCGCTGTCGACCCGTACCCCGGAGCAGGCCGACCAGGTCGGGCTCTTCGTCAACGAACTCCCGGTCACCGCCCCCACCCCCACCGGCACCGTCGACGGGTACGCCCGAAAGGTCCGCGCCCGGCTCCGCGAGCTGTACCGACACCGGGCGGTGCCGTTGACCCACGCCGTACCCGGGTTGCGTCCGGCCCCGGCGCTGACCGCCGTCTCGGTCGGTTACCGACGTCGGGGCACGGAACCGACCTTCACCGACGTCGGGTCCCGGGTGGAGTGGACGCTCTTCTCCGGGTCGGCCCGCAACGCCCTGCACGTGCAGGTGGTGGACGCCCCCACCGGGTGGACGGTCACCCTCCAGCACAGCCCGACGGCGCTCGACGCCGACGGGGTGACCCGGATCGGGGCGCACCTGCGGACCCTGTTGGCCGCCGTCGTCGCCGACCCGGGACTGGCGGTGGCCGACCTGCCGGTGCTGCCCCCCGACGAGACCGACATGGTGCTGCGGAGATGGAACGACACCGGGCGGACCCACCCGGCGGACGTCGACCTCCCGACGCTCTTCGCCGCCCAGGTGCGGACCCGGCCCCAGGCCGTCGCGGTGGTCGACGGGGACCTGACGCTCAGCTACGCCGACCTCGACGCCGCAGCGGCCCGGCTGGCCCGGCTGCTGCGCGAGCGGGGCGTCGGACCCGGCGCGCGGGTGGCGGTGGCCCTGGACCGGTCCTGGGAACTGGTGGCGACCCTGCTGGCCGTCCTGCGGTGCCGGGCCGCCTACGTGCCGGTCGACCCGGGACACCCCGTCGCCCGCCAGGACCTCGTCCTGGCCGACGCGGACCCGACGCTCGTGGTGACCACGACGGCGCTCGCCGCCCGGCTGGACCGCCCGGCCCTGACCGTCGACGCCCTGCCCGACCGGCCGGACCCGACCGACTCCGCCGCCGACGACGTCGACCCGGGGCGTCCCCTGCGCGCCGAGCCCGCGTACGTGCTCTACACGTCGGGGTCGACCGGGCAGCCGAAGGGGGTGGTGGTTGCGCACGCCGCGTTGACCAACCTGCTACTGGGACTGCGGGAGGTGCTCGACAGCCGACCCGAGCACCGGTGGTTGCAGCTCACCTCACCGGCGTTCGACATCTCCGGGGTGGAGATCTGGCTGCCCCTGACCACCGGGGGCCGGGTGGTGGTCGCGGCGGGGATCAGCCCCCTGGACGGGGCCGGGGTGCTGCGGTTGGTCCGCACCGCCGCTGTGACCCACGTGCAGGCCACCCCGTCGGGGTGGCGGGTGCTGCTGGAGGCGGGTCTCGGCGCGGCGGGCACACCACCGCTGGTCGGGGTGACCGGCGGGGAGGCCCTGCCGGTGCCCCTCGCCCGGAACCTACGATCACGACTGACCCGGCTGGTCAACGGGTACGGCCCCACCGAGGCGACGATCTACGCGACCATGGCCGACGTCCCGGCCGACCCGGACGAGGTGACGATCGGACTACCGCTGCCCGGCACCCGGGCGTACCTGCTCGACGAGGAGTCCCGCCCGGTGCCGGTCGGGGTGCCCGGGGAACTCTGCCTCGCCGGGTCCGGTCTCGCCGAGGGCTACCGGGGCCGACCCGACCTGACGGCGGACCGGTTCGTCGACGACCCGTACGGCGGCCCCGGGGAACGGCTGTACCGCACCGGTGACCGGTGCCGGTGGCGGCCGGACGGGCGGATCGAGTTCCTGGGGCGCACCGACGAACAGGTGAAGATCCGGGGACACCGCATCGAGTTGGGTGAGGTGACAGCCCGGCTCCTGGAGCACCCTGGGGTGGCCGCCGGCACCGTGCAGACCTGCCCGGACACCGAGACCGGGGAGCCGACCCTGGTCGGTTACCTGGTGCCCCGGGGGGCCGCCCCGGACCCCGCCGACCTGCGCCGACACCTGGCGGTCAGCCTCCCGGCGGCGATGGTGCCGGGTGAGTGGGTGGTCCTCGACCGGCTGCCGCTGGGTCCCAGCGGCAAGGTGGACCGGGCCGCCCTGCCGGTGCCCGTCGCCCGCCGGGGGGCGCGATCCGACGACGTCGACCCCGCCACCGGGGGTGCCGACGGAGCAGACGAGCTGGTCGAGCAGCTACGCACGATCTGGCAGGAGGTGCTGCGGATCCCCGACGTCGGCGAGCACGAGGACCTGTTCGACCTCGGCGGGCACTCGTTGACCATCACCCGGATCAGCGGCCGGATCCAGCAGCGGCTCGGTGTCGAGGTGCCGCTGGACACCTTCTTCGACACCCCGACCATCGCCGAGATCGCCGACTTCGTCAGGCGTTCGGGAGAGGGGCACTGATGGGACGTACCGAGCTGCGGCAGCGGATCGCCGAACTGGTCGAGGAGGCCACCGAGGGCGGCGTACCGGTCGGGGCGACGCTCACCGGACTGTCGCTTGTCGCGCTCGGCCTGGACTCCCTCGGGCTGCTCCGCCTGGTCGACGCGATCGAGCAGGAGTACGACGTCGAGGTGGAGTTCGGTGCCTCGGGCCGACTGGACACCATCGACGACCTGGTGGCGACGGTGGCCGACCGGGTACCGGACCGGGGCTGACCGCGACCGGGCCCGCACCACCTGCGGTGGTGGGTGGTGCGGGCCCGGTCGGCAGGTCACCGGTTCGCTGTCGGCAGGTCACCGTTCCCGGCCGTCACCGGTTCGTCGTCGGTCCGGTCGTGGAGGCGGTCCCGCGACCCGAGGGGTGGGCCGGGGTCAGCGGGCTACCGCCTCGACGCTGGCCCGGACCAGGTCGGTGACCCTGTCGAACTCGCCGGCCGCGACGGCCGCCCGGGGCACCATCCAGCTGCCGCCGACGGCGAGCACCGAGGACAACCCCAGGTAGTCGGCGGCGGTCGTGGCGTCGATGCCGCCGGTCGGCACGAACGAGACCTGTCCGAACGGCGCGGCGAGCGCCGCCACCGCCTTCGCCCCGCCCGAGGTCCCGGCCGGGAAGAACTTGACGGTGGTGACCCCGGCGGCCAGCGCGGCCATGATCTCGGTGGCGGTCACCGCCCCGGGCAGGGGGGTCACCCCGTGTTCGTGGCAGCGGCGGACCACCGCCGCGTCGAAACCGGGCGAGACGACGAACCGGGCACCGGCCTCGACCGCCACGTCGACCTGTTCGGGGGTGAGGACCGTCCCGGCACCGACCGTGACCCCGCCGTGGGCGGCCATCCGCGCGATCGACTCGGCGGCGGCCGGGGTGCGGAAGGTGACCTCGGCGACGGGTAGCCCCCCGGTGGCGAGCGCCTCGGCGAGGGGCTCGGCGTGGGCGGCGTCGTCCAGGACCACCACGGGGACGAGACGGTGCCGGCGCAACAGGTCGGGGATGGTCATGTCGCTCCCTGCGGGTGTGGGCGATGGCCGGGCGGACGGGGTACGTCGGCGGGGCCGCAGGACCGCCTCGGTCGACGGTCGTCTCCGGCTCCGCGACGAAGCGTATCCGGCCCCCCGACGGCGTCGACCGACCCTCGTGCGGCCCCCGCAGCCCGACCCGGCCCGCCGAAACCCCGATCCGGTCCGTTGCCCGCCCCGACCGGGCCTCCCGAAAGCCGACCGGGCCGCCGTGGTCCGACGTGCGTCGACCCCGGCCGTGGGTACGACCGGGGTCGACGCGTCCTACCGGCCTCGGTTCAGCTCGCCGTGCAGGTGGGGGTGGCGGTGGGTCCGGTCCCGGTGCCCTGGAAGCCGAACTCCGTGCTGGTGCCCGCGTTCACCTGACCGTTGTAGCTGACGTTGCGGAAGGTGACGGTGCCGCTGGTGCCGGTGGCCTGGGTGTTCCAGGAGTTGGTGACCGAGGCCCCGCCGGGCAGGGCGACGCCGACGGTCCACCCGTTGATCCGGGCGGATCCGGCGGTGACCCGTACGGTGGCCACGAAGCCTCCGTTCCACTGGTTCAGCGAGACCGAGGCGGTGCAGCCTCCCGGGTTGCCGGGCGGGGTGGTCGGCGGCGTGGTGGGCGGGGTGGTCGTCGGCGGCGTGGTGGGCGGGGTGGTCGTCGGCGGCGTGGTGGGCGGGTTGGTGGTCCCACCGGCGTTGAGCGCCTCCAGGGTGGCGTTGTACGCCTGCTTCTTGTTGCCGCTGCCGTCGAAGAGCAGCGGGGTGCCGCTGGACCGCCAGGAGTCGGTGTCCCGGATGCCCCACACGGTGATCCCGGTGCACCGGGCCACGGCCAGACAGTCGGTGACCACGCTGCGGTAGGCGTTGGCCTGGGAGGTGCCGGAGCCCTCGATGTCCAGCTCGGTGATCTGCACGTCCACCCCGAGGGCGGCGAAGCTGGACAGGGTGGTGCGGTAGTTGCCGGGGTACGGGGAGTTGGGGTTGAAGTGCGACTGGAGGCCGACGCAGTCGATCGGAACCCCGCGGGACTTGAAGTCCCGGACCATGTTGTAGACCGCCTGGGTCTTGGCGTGGGTCCAGTCGTCGGTGTTGTAGTCGTTGTAGCAGAGCTTCGCCGCGGGGTCGGCGGCCCGGGCGGCCCGGAAGGCGGCCTCGATCCAGTCGTTGCCGGTGCGCTGGAGGTTGGAGTCGCGGCGGGCACCGCTGCTGCCGTCGGCGAACGCCTCGTTCACCACGTCCCAGGAGTCGATCTTGCCCGCGTAGTAGCCGGCCACCCGGGTGACGTGGTTGAGCATGGCGTTGCGCAGGGCGGTGCCGGACATGTTCTGCATCCAGCCCGGCTGCTGGGAGTGCCAGGCCAGGGTGTGGCCGCGCACCTTCATGCCGTTGGCCCGGGCGTGGTTGACGATCCGGTCGGCGTTGGCGAAGGTGAAGTTCCCCTGCTGGGGCTCGGTGGCGTCGATCTTCATCTCGTTCTCGGGGGTGACCGAGTTGAACTCGCGGTTGAGGATCCCGACGTACGTGCTGTCGGAGAGCTTGTTGGCGGCGACCGCGGCGCCGAAGTAGCGTCCCTTCTCCGCCGCCGAGGCACCGAGGGTGGTTCCCGCGCTGGCGCTCGGGGCGAAGGCCACTGTGGCGGCGAGGACCGCGGCCCCGGCGGTGACCGCCACCAGCGCGCCGCGCCGGAGTGCTCCGGCTCCGAACCGCCCGCTGGCGCGGGCGAACAGGTCGTTCATGTCGATCACCTTTCGGGGGTGTCTGGGGGAAGGAGCCTCGACCCGCGCCCGCCACGGTGGCCCGGCCGCGACGACGTGGTGCCCGGGAGCCACGTCGGGGAGCCGGCATGTCTGCGCCACCGCAGGAATCGATGAACTCCAATCGAAACGCTATCGAAACACGCTCGAAAGTTCAATGCCCATCGATCGGCGGCGAACAGCCGAAGCGCTGTCGACCGGAGCCGAAACTTTCGGCCCACCGGACGGACCGGTCGGGTCGAGACCGAAAAAAGGGCCGGCTTCGAGGCGGAATCCCGAAACTTTCGGAACTTCGGGACGGGTCTGGCCGAAGCGCCTCCCGTCGGGAAGGATCGATCCCGACCGGAGCCACCCCCCGCAGGAGGAATCCGTGCTCGTCGACATGTCCCGGGCGGAGCTCGCCGACTACCGCAGCACACAGACCACCCCGGCCGACTTCGCCGACTTCTGGGAGCGGACCCTCGCCGAGGCCGCCACCCACGACCTCGACGTCCGGACGCGGCCGGTGCCCACCGGCCTGGCCACCCTGGAGGTCCACGACGTCACCTTCCGGGGGTACGCCGGCCAGGACGTCCGGGCCTGGCTGCGGCTCCCCGCCGGGGCCACCGCCGCGCTGCCGGCAGTCGTCGAGTACGTCGGGTACGGCGGCGGGCGCGGGCACCCCCTGGCCGGCCTGCTCTGGGCCTCGGCGGGCTTCGCCCACCTCCAGATGGACAACCGGGGACAGGGCTCCTCGTGGAGCGTCGGCGAGACCCCCGACCCGGCGGTCGTCGGGCCGCAGGTCCCCGGGGTCCTCACCCGGGGCATCGGCGACCCGGCCGACCACTACTACCGCCGGTTGCTCACCGACGCGGTACGCGCCGTCGACGCCGCCCGCGCCCTCCCTGAGGTCGACGCCGACCGGGTGGCGGTGCTCGGCAGCAGCCAGGGCGGGGGCGCGGCGCTCGCCGTCGCCGGACTCCGCGACGACCTGGCCGCCGTGGTGGCCTTCGTCCCCTTCCTCTGCGACTTCCCCCGCGCCACCCGGATCACCGACGCGTACCCGTACCGGGAGGTGGCCGACTACCTGGCCACCCACCGGGAGAGCGTGGACCGGGTACACCGGACGCTCGCGTACGTCGACGGGGTGAACTTCGCCCGCCGGGCCACCGCCCCGGCGCTGTTCAGCGTCGCCCTGATGGACGCCGTCTGTCCCCCCTCGACTGTCTACGCCGCCTTCAACGAGTACGCCGGCCCCCGGGACCTGCTCGTCTGGGAGTACAACGGCCACGAGGGTGGCGGCGTGGTCGACGACGCCCGCGCCCTGGAGTTCCTCCACACCCACCTCGGCTGACCCCACCCCCGCGTCGGCCGATCCCGGTCGGTTCCGCGTCCACGTCGCCCTCAGGGAGGCCGCCCCCGTGCCGTTGTACGACAATCCCGTACTGCCCGGTATGCACCCCGACCCGAGTGTCTGCCGGGTCGGCGAGGACTACTATCTCGTCTGCTCCAGCTTCGAGTACTTCCCCGGGGTTCCGGTCCTGCACAGTCGGGACCTGGTGCACTGGCGACAGATCGGCAACGCCCTCGACCGCCCGGGACAGCTTCCGATCCCGGCGGACGCGGCGGCCTCCGGGGGCATCTACGCTCCCACGATCCGGCACCACGACGGCCGGTTCTGGTTGATCACCACGAACGTGCACCGGGGGAACTTCGTCGTCACCGCCGAGGACCCGGCCGGACCGTGGTCGGACCCGGTCTGGCTCGACCTGCCCGGCATCGACCCCGACCTGGTCTGGGACGACGAGGGCAACTGCTGGTGTGCCCTCTCCGGCACCCGGCTGGCCCGGATCGACCCCGAGGCGGGCACGGTGCTGGAGGGACCCCACCCCCTCTGGACCGGCAGCGGCCTGCAGTATCCCGAGGCCCCCCACCTGTACCGGATCGACGACTGGTGGTACCTGCTGATCGCCGAGGGCGGCACCGAACGCGGGCACGGGGTCTCGGTGGCACGGTCACGGGACCTGCGCGGGCCGTACGAACCCGCCCCGCACAACCCGATCCTGTCGCACCGCAGCACCGACCGGCCGATCCAGAGCACCGGCCACGCCGACCTGGTCCGCGCCCCCGACGGGTCCTGGTGGATGGTGCTGCTGGGCACCCGACCGCAGGGGCACACCCCCCGGTTCCACGTCCTCGGCCGGGAGACCTTCCTCGCCCCGGTCCGGTGGGTCGACGGGTGGCCGGTGGTCGACCCGGTCGCCCCCCGCTCGGAGGCGTCGCCCGGGTGGAGCCCGGTCGACGCGCCGCCGCCGCGCGACGACTTCGACCGGGCCACGCTCGCCCCGGCCTGGATCTCACCCCGGAGCCGCCCGGAGGGGAGCTGGTCGCTCACCGAGCGACCCGGGTGGCTGACCCTGCACGCCACCGGGGACACCCTCGACCGTCCCGGACACACCTTCGTCGGACGACGACAGCAGCACCCCGACTGCCGGATCACCGCCCGCCTCGACCCGGGCACCGCCCGGGCCGGACTCAGCGTCCGGCTCGACGAGGCCCACCACTACGACCTGGAGGTGGCCGATGGCAAAGCCCGGGTCGTCGCCCGGATCGGGCCGGTACGCCAGTGCGTGGCGGAGGTGCCGGTGCCGGCCGGGCCGGTGGAGCTGACCGTCGACCTCCGCACCACCGACGTCCTACCCCCGACCGTGACGTCGGCGAAGCAGGCGGCCGAGCGCCGGCCGGGGGTCGGGGCCACCGGTCCCGACACCCTCGGATTCCTGGTCACCACCGGCTCCGGCGAGCCCGTCACGCTCGCCGAACTGGACGGTAGGTACCTGTCCACCGAGGTCGCCACCGGGTTCACCGGACGGGTCGTCGGCATGTACGTCACCGAGGGCACCGCCGCCTTCGACTGGTACGACCACCGGCCCACCGGCGGCGAACCGGTGATAGCGGGGGGATAACTGCTGGAATAAGGGCGCGATTACCCCCGTCGATAACGTGGCGCCGACGTTGATCGAAGAGCCACGAAGGAGTCGACGATGGGCCGCACCACCTCGCTGAGGACCCTCGCCCTGGCCGCCGCGATCACCGGGGTCATCTCGGTGGGCGCGGCGGCGGCGCAGGCCGACCCGGCGACGCCCGCGACGGCACCCACCCCGACGCTCACCAACAGCCCCACCGCCAACCACCCCTGGGACTGACCGGTCAGCCGGCCCGCCGCAGCTGCCCCCGCAGCCCCTGCGCCTCGGCCAACTCGTGCCGCATGCCCCGCTCCTGGAACGTCACCATGGCGTGTTCCAGCAGCTCACCGGCGCGTCCTGCGGCTCCGGTCCGGGCCAGCACCCGGGCGAGGTCAAGCCGGACCGCCGCCGCCCCACCGTGGTCCATAATCTGCTCCCGGATCGTCAGGGCCTGCTCGAAGGCGGTACGCGCCCGGTCGTAGCGGCCGGTCGCGCAGTGCACCTCGCCGAGGTTGCGCAGCAGGTGCCCCTCCCCGATGACGTCCCGGCTGCTGCGGACCATCCCCAGGACCCCGGTCAGTGTCTGCTCGGCCCTGTCGTGTTCACCCCGCTGGAGCAGCATCTGTCCGGCCCGCCGCAGGACGTGCGCCTCGCCCCGGGCGTACCCGACCGACCGGAAGATCTCCAGTGACTCGGTGAGCTGGGACTGGGCGACGGTGTTCTCCCCCCGACGCATCCAGATGTGCGCGCTCTGGGTCAGCACCGTCGCCCGGCCCACAGTGTCGCCCACCCGGTCGAAGTCGCGGTCCGCCTGCTCGTAGAGGACCAGGGCCCGGGCGTCGTCGCCGCCCTGGCGCTCCAGTAGGGCCAGGTCCCGTCGGCACAGCGCCAGCCCGTGCCGGTCGTCGAGTTCGGCGAAGAGACCCAGCGCCGTCTCCAGGGACCGGCGGGCCGCCCCCGGCTGCTGCCGGCTGATGTGCAGGGTGCCCCACGAGGCGAGGACGGCGGCCGTGCCGCGGGTGTTCCCTGCCGCCCGGACCACCCGCAGCGCCCGTTCGTGGGTCCGTTCCCAGTGGTCGAAGTAGCCCCGGGTCTCGAAGAGGGTGACGAGCGTCGTCGCCAGCTCCCAGCACAGCTCGTCCAACCCGGACTGGGCGGCCTGTTCCACTGCCGAGCAGAGGTTCACCTGCTCCCCGTCGAGCCACCCGACCGGGTCGGCGAGGAGCCGGTCGACGTGCCCCGGCGGCGGATGCCACCGGCGGCCCGTCCCGCGCAGGACGGTGAAGTCACCCCCGTACACCCGGGCGTGGGCCTGCGCGGTGACGGCCAGCCAGCCGCCGACCATCCGTTCGGTGGCGGCACGCTGCTCCGCCGGGCCGTCGTGCATGGCCAGCTGCTCCCTGGCGAACAGCCGGATGACCTCGTGGAACCGGTAACGGAACTCCCCGGTGGCCTCGACGGCGACGGCGTCCATCATCTGGACGTCGACGAGCGGCTCGACCAGGTCCGACGGGACCGGACGGTCGTCGTCGAGCAACGCCCCGGCGATCCAACCGGGCACCGTCGGCCCCTGGGCGAGGCTGAACAGCCGCAGCAGCCGCTGCTCGGTGGGACCGAGCCCGTCGTGGGTGAGGGAGAGGCTGGCCCGCATGGTCATCTCACCGTGCGCCAGCTCGTCGAGGCGGTGCCGCTCGTTTGCCAGCCGGTGGACCATCGACGCGAGGGTCCAGTGCGGCCGGGCCGCCAACCGGGCCGCCACGATCCGCAGCGCCAGGGGCAGCCCGCCGACGGTCCGCACCAGCGCGGCGGCGGCCTCCGGTTCCCGGCCCACCCGGTCCACCCCGACCACCCGGCCGAGCAGGTCGAGGGCCTGCGCCTGGTCCAGGACGTCAAGCTCCACCCGCTGGGCGCCGGGCAGGGCGGCCAGCCGGGACCGGCTGGTGACCAGTACCGCACAGCTGCTGCCGCCGGGCAGCAGCGGAGCGATCTGGCGTTCCCCGGCCGCGTCGTCGAGCACCACGAGCATCCGGCGGGTGGCCAGCAGGGTGCGGTACATCTCGGCCCGCTCGTCGGTGCCGTCGGGGATGACCGGGCCGGGGATGCCCAGCGCCCGCAGGAACCGGCCGAGGACGTCACGGGGACAGACCGGCTCGGTCCCGGCGCCGCGCAGGTCGCAGTAGAGCTGACCGTCGGGGAAACGGGTGGCCCCGAGCCGGTGGGCGATGTGGGTGGCCATCGCGCTCTTGCCGATTCCGGGTTTGCCGGCGATCACCACCAGCCCGAGGGCATGCCTGTCGTCGTCACCGAGCAGGGCGGTCTCGATCGACCCGACCAGCTGCTCCCGGGCGACGAAGTCGGCGGTGTCGGCCGGGAGCTGGTGCGGTCGCTCCTCGGCGTACTGGCCGGGTCCCCGCAGGACGGTGACCGGTGACCTGACGTGTCCGGCGCCCAGTGACGCGACGCCGTCGAGCAGGGCCTGGTCCCCGGACAGGATCGCGCCCTCCAGCTGACGCAGCTCCTCCCCCGGCTCCAGGCCCAGCTCCTCGGCCAGCAGCGTCCGACCGGCCCGGTACACCTCCAACGCCTCGGCCTGTCGACCGGAGCGGTACAGCGCGCGCATCAGCTGGCCACGCAGCCGTTCCCGCAACGGATACTCATGGACCAGGCGGCTGACCTCGCCGACGAGTTCGTGGCTGCGTCCGAGGGTGAGTTCCAGGTCGAGGTACGTCTCCACGGCGGCGAGCCGGTCCTCGTCCAGCCGCAGTCCCCGTACCCGTAGGGACTCGCTGGGGATGCCGCTCAGGCACGGCCCCCGCCACAGCGCCACCGCCCCGCGCAGCGACTCCGCCGCCTCGGCCAGCCGCCCCTCCTTCACCAGGACCCGGGCGGCGGTGACCCGCCTGTTGAACACGTGCAGGTCCACCGTGTCCTCGCCGGTGCGCAGCAGGTAGCCCGGGGCGCGGGAGACCACCGTGGCGGCCACCTGCGCCGCCGCGAAGCTCTTGCGGATCCGGGAGACACAGATCTGGATCTGGGTACGCGCGGTGTCCGGCGGGGCCTCGTCCCAGATCAGGTCCAGCAGCCTGTCGGCGGCGACCACCCGGCCGGGCTCCATCAGCAACGAGGCGAGGATGATCTCCTGCCGGCCGGGGGGTATCCGGACCGGACCGGCCGCCCCCTCCACGTGCAGGGGGCCGAGGATCCGGAAGCTGATCCGCGCTCCGGCGGTCGCTTGGGCGGTCATCGACTCGGGCATGCCTCTCCCGTACGGACAGTGATCCAGAAGTGACTATTATTCAGGCAACCCACCTCGTCGGCCGGGTGTCGTGCACCACCGTCGTGATCGTCTCATCTGGACATCCCCGGGCACCCCACGGGCGGAGCCGGTCGGGAAAGCGCCGTGATAGGCCGAAGTTGCCGACCGGATCCAGAGTCGTCCCCAGCGATCGACGCACGTCGGGCACTCGGGCGGACGACGGCAGGGAGACACACCGGGATGGACAGCCACGGGGGCACGCGGTCGACGTGCGGCACCACTGTGACGGCGGTCGGCGTCGACCACGTACGCCTGTCGTACCACTACCTCGACACCGGCGACATCGACGCGTACGGCTCGCTGCTCGACGAGGACGTGCAGGTCCGGCGGCCGGATCTGGCCCAGGGGCGGGGCCGGGCCGAGGTCCTGCGCACCCACGCCCTCCTCGCCGGGCCGCCCGCCCGACACCAGATCTACAAGGTCATCGCCGCCGGTGACGCGGTGGCGGTGACCGGCCGCTACACCGTCTCCGACCCGCCCCGTCGGGGGCAGCCCGACGGGGACCTCGACTTCGTCGACGTCTTCACCCTGACCGACGAGGGCATGCTCCTCGGCTACCGCCGCTTCTACTTCCTCGCTCCGGCGCCGGGCGGACGACTGCCCGACCCGACGGAGCACCCCGCGTCGCACCGCTCACCCGCCGGGTAGCGGACGACG
>NZ_JBEPEQ010000050.1:0-40796 GCF_040300925.1 Micromonospora sp. NPDC000207 | reverse complement strand
GTCGGGACCGGCTGCGCGGCGTCCGCCGTCGTGGGGACCGGCTGCGCGGCGTCCGCCGTCGTGGGGACCGGCTGCGCGGCGTCCGCCGTCGTGGGGACCGGCTGCGCGGCGGGCTGCTCGACCGCCCGGTCCCGGGTACGGCGCAACGCGTCGGCCTCCTCGGTCCGCCCGTCCCGCAGGGCCGCGACCTCGGCCTCCAACACCTCGATCAACTCTGTCTTGTAGCCGATGTCGTACGCCGCCCGGTTGAGCGCCTGGTCGACCTGGTCCATCCGGTATCCACGCAGGGCGGTGTCGAAGCGGACCTCCCCCACGTCGGCCTCGCGCAACGGGCGACCACCGGGCAGCGGAGCGGAGCTTCCGTCCGGCTCGACCGGCACCAGGCCGGGATCCCGGCCGGTGACCAGGACCGTCACCCCGAACACCACGGCGCCGACGGTCAATGCCACGACCAACAGCAGGAGAACCTGACCCATGGACAGATCGTGGCATGCCGGCCCGTTCGGAGCGAGCCCTGCCACCCGATGGATCCGGATCAGTGCGTCGGACCGTCCACCCGGTGCCGTCCGCTGACGGCCGACCGGTGCCGGTGCACGGCCGGCCGACCGGCTAGCGTCGGACCGGCCGGACGAGGTGACCGGCCGACGCCGGGAGCCGGGCACCCCTCGCGACCAGCGTCGGCGACCCCGACACCGGCCGGACACTCACCCCTTCGCACCCCGGTGCGGTGACAGGAACCGAGGAGGCACCATGGCCGAGCCGCTCCGGCTGGGCGGGCGGAGCTTCGCCCCCGGCGAGCTGGTGGTGATGGCGATCGTGAACCGTACCCCCGACTCGTTCTTCGACCGGGGCGCGACCTACGCCGCCGACAGCGCGCTGCGGGCCGTCGAGAGGGCGGTGACCGAGGGCGCGGAGATCATCGACATCGGCGGGGTGAAGGGTGATCCGGGGGCGGAGGTCGACGTCGCTGAGGAGATCCGGCGCACCGTCGACACCATCGCCGCCGTCCGGGCCGCCTTCCCGGAGGTGGTGATCTCGATCGACACCTGGCGGGCGGAGGTGGCCACGGAGGCCGTCGCGGCCGGGGCGGACCTGCTCAACGACACCTGGTCCGGGGCCGACCCGGCGCTCGCCCGGGTCGCCGCCGCCACCGGTGCCGGGCTGGTCTGCTCGCACGCCGGCGGGCTCGCCCCCCGGACCCGTCCGCACCGGGCCGCCTTCGACGACGTGGTGGCCGACGTCGTGACCACTGTCACCGGGCTCGCCGAACGCGCCGTCGACCTGGGGGTACGCCGAGACGGCATCCTGATCGACCCGGCCCACGACTTCGGCAAGAACACCCGCCACTCCCTGGAGGTCACCCGCCGACTGGGTGAGCTGACGGACACCGGCTGGCCCCTGTTGGTGGCCCTGTCGAACAAGGCCTTCATCGGCGAGACCCTCGACCTGCCGATCCCGGACCGGCTGGAGGGCACCCTCGCCGCCACCGCCGTCTCGGCCTGGTTGGGGGCCCGGGTCTTCCGGGCGCACCAGGTCCGGCCCACCCGACGGGTGCTGGACATGGTCGCCTCGATCCGGGGCGACCGCCCACCCGCCCTCACCCGTCGCGGCCTCGCCTGAGCGGCGCGACGAACCCGTCGCAGCCTGGCCCGGCAGGGTGCGGCGGGCTCGCCCGGGCTGGGCGGGGGTCAGCTCCAGCGCAGCACGTTCTTGCGCCAGGCGTAGAGGACGCCGAGCGCCAGGACCCCGATGAAGACCGCCATCTCGACGACTGTGACCAGGCCGAACCCGGGCCGGGCGAAGACCACCGCCCAGGGGAAGAGGAACACCGCCTCGACGGCGAACAGCACGTACAGGTACGCGTACACGTAGTAGCGGATCTGCATCTGCGCCCAGTCGGACCCCACCGGATCGAGCCCGCACTCGTAGTTGGTCCGCTTGCCGCGCGGCTCGGCGGGCCGGGCCGGTCGCAGCACCCGGTTCGCCCCGAAGGCCACCAGGAGGAAGAGCACGCTCGCGATCAGGAGCAGCCCCAGAGTGGCGTACGAGCCGAGGTAGCCGGTCACGATGGGTCAGACTACCGGCCGCACAGCGCGACCGCCCCGAACACGTTACGCATTTGTTTCCTTCCGGCTCGCTTTCCCGGGGGGCGATTGCCAAATAATGGGTCTCCATCGCACGGTCACTGCGGTCGGACGCCCCGCACCCGGATGATTCCGGCGCCGGTGGCTCCCGACCACGGCGTACCCGGGCCGGTGCCGGCGACGGCACCGCGTACGGCAAGCTGGGTGACCTGGGCGTTGGCACCGGACGGGGCGGCGGCGGCATCCAACGGCACCGGGGCCGTCGTCGCCTCCCCGGACATCCGACACGGACGTCCACGACGTCTCGCCCGACGACCACGAGGGCCGTCGGAGACCGCTTCACGGCCACCCCGGCACCCCGACGACGCGGTGCTGCGCGTGATCTGAATTACGGCGGGCGAGGCAAAGTGGGAGGTTTAGTCACCAACCACCCCTCGATCGAGTCCCAGTCGGCGGACCTCCGGGCCGATCAGACCGCCCACGGGACGTAGGCTCTCAGAGGAGAACCACAGCAGGCCGCGTCCCGCCACCGGGCCGGCGGCGGGGAAACCGAGGAGGTCGTGTGTCCGGGCAAGGCGAGGTCACCTTCATGTTCGGCCGCCCGGGGGACCGCACCCAGCGAAGCGAGGTACAGCCGTGACCAAGCAGGTCCGCCAACTGGATCGGGTGATCATCCGGTTCGCCGGGGACTCCGGCGACGGCATGCAGCTCACCGGTGACCGGTTCACCTCGGAGACCGCCCAGCTCGGCAACGACATCTCGACGTTGCCGAACTTCCCCGCCGAGATCCGGGCTCCTGCCGGCACCCTGCCGGGGGTGTCCAGCTTCCAGGTGCACTTCGCCGACTACGACATCCTGACCCCCGGCGACTCGCCGAACGTGCTGGTCGCGATGAACCCGGCGGCGCTGAAGGCCAACCTGGCCGACCTGCCCCGGGGCGCGGACATCATCGTCAACACCGACGAGTTCACCAAACGGAACCTGGCCAAGGTCGGCTACGCCAGCAGCCCGCTCGACGACGACTCCCTCGACGCGTACGCGGTGCACCCGGTGGCGCTGACCTCGATGACAGTCGGCGCGCTCGCCGAACTCGCGGTGTCGAAGAAGGACGCCGAACGGGCGAAGAACATGTTCGCCCTCGGCCTGCTCTCCTGGATGTACTCGCGGCCGTACGAGTCGACGATCCGGTTCCTGGAGCGCAAGTTCGCCAAGCGGCCGGAGCTGGTCGCGGCGAACATCGCGGCCTTCCGGGCCGGCTGGAACTTCGGCGAGACCACCGAGGACTTCTCAGTCCGGTACGAGGTCAAGCCGGCGAAGATGCAGCCCGGCACGTACCGCAACATCACCGGGAACGCGGCGCTCTCGCTCGGCCTGGTGGCCGCCGGGGTCCGCTCCGGGCTGCCGGTGTTCCTCGGGGCGTACCCGATCACCCCGGCCTCGGACATCCTGCACGAGCTGAGCAAGCACAAGAAGCTCGGCGTGGTGACCATGCAGGCCGAGGACGAGATCGCGGCGGTGGGTGCGGCACTCGGCGCCTCCTACGGCGGCGCGCTCGGCATCACCACCACCAGCGGTCCCGGCGTGGCCCTCAAGAGCGAGACGATCTCCCTGGCCGTGGCGTTGGAGCTGCCCCTGGTGATCGTGGACGTCCAGCGGGCCGGCCCCTCCACCGGGCTGCCGACCAAGACCGAGCAGGCCGACCTGAACATGGCGCTGTTCGGCCGACACGGTGAGGCCCCGGTCGCGGTGATCGCCCCGAAGTCCCCGTCGGACTGCTTCCACGCCGCCCTTGAGGCGGCCCGGATCGCCCTGACCTACCGGACGCCGGTGATCCTGCTGTCGGACAACTACGTCGCCAACGGCTCCGAGCCGTGGCTGCTGCCCGATGTGGAGACCCTGCCCGACCTGCGGGTCGACTTCGCCACCGAGCCCAACGGCGAGGACGGCACCACCTTCCTCCCCTACCTGCGCGACCCGGTGACCCTGGCCCGCCCGTGGGCCGTCCCCGGCACCCCGGGGCTGGAACACCGCATCGGCGGCCTGGAGAAGGCCGACAAGACCGGTGACATCTCGTACGACCCGGCCAACCACGACTTCATGGTGCGGATCCGGGCCACCCGGATCGAGACCATCCCGGTGCCGGACGTCGAGGTCGAGGACCCCGACGGCGACGCCCGGGTGCTGGTGCTCGGCTGGGGCTCCACGTACGGGCCGATCGGTGCCGCCTGCCGGGGGCTGCGTCAGCGGGGACTCCCCATCGCCCAGGCGCACCTGCGGCACCTCGCCCCGATGCCTGCCAACCTGGGCCAGGTGCTGCGCTCGTACGACCGGGTGGTCATCCCCGAGATGAACCTCGGGCAGCTCGCCCACGTGATCCGGGCGACGTACCTGGTCGACGCGATCGGCTACAACCAGGTCCGGGGCCTGCCGTTCACGGCCGCGGAGCTGGAGACGATGCTGGAAGAGGTCCTCAAGAATGTCTGAGCCAGTCACCCTGAAGCTCACCGCCAAGGACTTCAAGTCCGACCAGGAGGTGCGCTGGTGCCCCGGCTGCGGTGACTACGCGATCCTCGCCGCCGTGCAGCAGTTCATGCCGGAGCTGAACATCCCCCGGGAACGGATCGTCTTCGTCTCCGGGATCGGCTGCTCGTCGCGGTTCCCGTACTACATGAACACGTACGGTCTGCACTCGATCCACGGTCGGGCCCCGGCGATCGCCACCGGCCTGTCCGTCTCCCGGCCGGACCTGTCGGTCTGGGTGGTCACCGGGGACGGCGACGCCCTCTCCATCGGCGGCAACCACCTCATCCACGCCCTGCGGCGCAACGTCAACCTCAAGATCCTGCTGTTCAACAACCGGATCTACGGGCTGACCAAGGGGCAGTACTCGCCCACCTCCGAAGTCGGCAAGGTCACCAAGTCGACCCCGGTCGGGTCGGCGGACGCCCCGTTCAACCCGCTCTCGCTGGCGCTGGGCGCGGAGGCCAGCTTCGTCGGCCGGACCATCGACTCGGACCGCAAGCACCTCCAGTCGGTGCTGCGCGCCGCCGCCGAGCACCAGGGTTCGGCGTTCGTGGAGATCTACCAGAACTGCAACATCTTCAACGACGGGGCCTTCGAGCAGCTGAAGGAGCCCGGCGTCCGGGACGACCACCTGATCCGGCTGGAGCACGGCCAGCCCATCACGTTCGGCAAGGACGGGCAGTTCTGCGTCGTCCACCCGCCGGGCGGGTTCGGTCTGGAGGTACGCGACACCGCCACCACCCCGGCCGACCAGATCGTGGTCCACGACGCGGGGGTCGCCGACCCGGCGTACGCCTTCGCCCTGTCCCGCCTCCCCGGCCTCGACCTGCGCAACACCCCGATCGGGGTGTTCCGGTCGGTCGACCGACCCACCTACGACAAGTCGGTCCAGGAGCAGGTCGCCGCCGCCAAGGCCAGCACCACCGACAGCCCCGAGCAGCAGCTCACCGGGCTGCTCGCCGCCGGCGACACCTGGACCATCGTCTGACGACGGTGGGGTGACCGCCGTACCACGTCCGTAGCAGAAGTGGCCCTCCCCCGGGAGGGCCACTTCTTTCGTCTCCGCCCCCGGTGGGTGTGCAGGTCAGGGCCTCGCCCTTGGAACGCCCGGGTCGGGATCCTCGCCCTCGGAACGCCCGGGTCAGGGGCCTCGCCCTCGGGACGTGCAGGTCAGGACGACGAGGTGGACTGCTGGGGGCGGTCGTCACGGACGTGCACGAGCATGTCGCCGGTCTCGATGGCGGCGGCGGACCGGTCGGCGAGGGTGACCACCTTCCCCCGACGGACCAGGGCGATGACCAGGCACTCCAACTCGCGGGGCGACCGGCCCACCTCGTCGCGCTGCGCGGACCGCATGGCCAGGGCCATCCCCTGACCGGGGGTGAGCAGATCCTCGACCACGTCGATCAGCGGCGGGGCCGAGGTCGACAGGCCGAGCAGCCGACCGGCGGTCGCCGACGAGACGATCACATGGTGGGCACCGCTCTGCTTGAGCAGCGGAGCGTTCTCCGCCTCCCGGGCCGCGGCGATGATCCGCACCTGACCGGCAGTCAACTGACGGACGGTGAGGGCTACCAGCACCGATGCGTCGTCGCTGTCCGTCGCGATGATCACCGCCTTGGCGCTGCGGACGTGCGCCTCGTTGAGGGTGGCCGACCGGGTCGCCGAACCCTCGATCGCGACCAGCCCTGCCGAGGTGGCCTGGCGCAGGGCGAGCCCGCTCTTCTCCACCACCACGATCCGGGACTTGTCCAGGCCGTTCTCCAACAACGCCGAGACCGCGCTGCGGCCCTTGGTGCCGTAGCCGCAGATGATGACGTGATCCTTCACCGTTCTCCCCCAACGGGACAGCCGGAGCCCGGTCCGGTACTGCTCGGTCAACACCTCGAGAGTCGTGCCGACCAGGATGATCAGAAAGAGGACCCGGGCCGGGGTGATGAACAGGACGTTCACCAGCCGGGCCGAGTCGCTGGCCGGGGTGATGTCGCCGTACCCCGTGGTGGAGAGCGACACCACCGCGTAGTAGAAGGCATCAAGGAGGGTGATGCCGTCCTCGTTGACGTCCCGGTAGCCGTTGCGGTCGAGGTAGACGACGGCGACGACGGCGAAGACCAGGCCCACGGCGGCGGCCAGGCGAAGGCTGAGAGCGCGGAGCGGGCCACGCCGCTGCGCCGGAAAATGGATCACCGTCGAACCGGGACCACTGCGGTCAGGTGCACGTCCACAACATAGCGGGTACGGCCCCGACCCCATGCCGTGGTCTGCCCGTCCGCCCCTCGGCAGCTCTTGCCCGGCGAGGGCCGTCACTCCCCACCCGGCGGCGACCGTGACTCCCAGCCCGGCCGCCGCCGTTACCCACCGGGAGCTGACTCCAGGCCGGTCCCGATGCCACCAAGCCGACTTCCCACCGTGGCCGATCGGCAACCGTCGATCACCATGCTGAGGGGGCGCGACGGACGGGGACACTGGGACTGATCTGCGCGTTGATGCTGGCCGGGCTGACCGGCCGCAGCGCGCCCACCGAGGGCGCGGTCGGGGTGCGGCTGAACGCCGACGGCCGGCTGGTCGGGGTCTTCGACTGGTGCCGGGGCAAGGCCGGGGCTGACATGATCGCCCTCTGTCTCAGCGACGACCTCGGCGGGGTCACCGACGAGGTGACCCAACTCAGGTGGGAACCCGGCCTCAGCTCCCCCACCACGGAGGAGGTCGTGCTGCTCGGCCTGGCGGCCGACTGGCAGACGGAGCAGGCACCGCCCACGTTGAACGACAGCCAGGTCCACAACCTGCGCGCGTGGAACGAGGACGAAGGAGCAGTGCAGAGCTTCCCCTTCCGGATCAGCGAGCTGCGCGGCCGGACCGGCCCCGACGTGATCCTCACCAAGCAGTGGGAGGGCGACGGCAGTGAGCACGGTGGTGGCTACGTGGCCACGTTCCACACACCCGAGGGCTTCGCCCGCCACGCCGACAAGGTGTGCGACGACTGAAGGTCCACACGCCCGGCCCCCGCACCGGGGCCGACCCTGCTCACGCCGGGGCCAACCCTGCTCGCGCCGGGGCCGACCCCGGTGTTCGACCGAAGGCCCGCACCTGGCCCCCTCGGTCGGTCTGGATCCTCGGAACAGCGACCTGGCGAGGGTCGACTCGGAGAGGATGTGACAGTGAATCTGCTGGGTGTCCTACCGCTGGCAGTGGTGATGATCGCCGGTCCGCAGATCATCGCCGCGATCTTCCTCGCCTCCAGCCGGGACCCGAAGCGGAGTTCGCTGGCCTTCCTGACGGGCGCCGGTCTCGCCATGCTCGTCGCGCTGACAGCGTGGTACGTCGTCTTCCACCTGGTCCGTGTGGCGGGGAGCGGACATGACAGACATGACGGCACGCGTCGCGCGATCGACTGGGTGGTCCTGCTGGTTCTGCTGGCCCTGATGGTCAGGGTCTTCGTCCGCCGCAAACGCACCCAGCCGCCGAAGTGGATGGGCAGGCTGCAGCAGGCCAAGCCCCGTTACGCCTTCGGGCTGGGCTTCCTGCTCTTCATCGCCATGCCCAGCGACCAGGCCAACATGCTCGCAGTCGCGGCGAGCCTGGCAGGCCACGACAAGCCGTGGTGGCACCTGCTGCCGTTCCTGTTTCTGACACTGCTGCTCCTGGCACTGCCACTGCTCGCCCTGCTCGCGTTCGGCCAGCGGGCGGCAGCGGCGCTGCCCAAGATCCGGAACTGGGCCAACGACCACTCGTGGGTGGTCAGCGAGGCGGTGATCCTGATCTTCATCGCGATCGTCGGCTCCCAGATGGTCTGACCAGCGCCCCCACTGCGGACCTCCCCAGGAGGGCAGGGCCTCGAGACAGACAGTCGGATCTCGGCAGATCCAAGATCATTTGCACGTACTTTGCACGGATAGCTACAAGCGATGACTTCGGGAGGCATCCGGCTACACAAGTCAGCCGATCGACGAGGGGAAGTATCCGCAGGCCACATGGCTTCTTTGCCGATCTTCGAGGTGCCCCCGGCAGGATTCGAACCTGCGACACACGGTTTAGGAAACCGACTCAGCCAGGCTGGTGACTGCCCCCGTGACCTGGGTGTGCAAGCCGCCCACTAGCACAACCAATCAAGATCGTTGCACGCCCTCTGCACGGAGCTGTGGCTGCCTGGGGACGCGACTTGAGGGCGCTGCATCCTTGCCACCTCTTCGGCCGGACCCGTCACGGGCCTGACCAAGGGCCGGCCCTGCCCAGCCTACGGGTGCCCCCGAGTGACCATCTATGCACCATCTGTACGTTTGAGCGCATGCCGGTGCGCCGGTGCAGCGGTGAGCCTATGGCGCCTGTAGAGTGCTGCCGTGGTTGAAGAGTCGGCAGGTGATGCGCAGCCGGCCATCCGGGCAGCGGAATTTTTTGCGGGCATCGGGCTGGTCAGGGAGGCCCTAGAGCCACTTGGTGTAGAAGTGGTGTGGGCCAACGACATCGAGAAGGCAAAGCGCGACGCGTACGCCGCCAACCACGACGCCGCACACTTTCAGCTAGAGGACGTCCGCGAAGTCCGGGCCATCCACCTGCCGCCAAACGTCGAGCTAGCGACAAGCAGCTTTCCTTGCATAGATCTGTCACTTGCCGGCAACCGCCGTGGCCTTGTTGGCTCCCAGTCAGGGATGTTCTGGGAGTTCGCGAGGGTTCTGGAAGAGATGCAGGACCAAAGCCCGCGCGTGGTCCTGCTGGAGAATGTCCATGGCTTTGCCACAAGTCATGGCGGCAAGGATCTCGCCGACGCCCTTGCCAGGCTTTCCGAGCTTGGCTACTCCTGCGACGTGTTCGCTGTCGATGCCCGCCACTTCGTGCCACAGTCACGTCCTCGGATGTTCATAGCAGGGGTCCGAGGTGGACTCCCGCCGGAGGCGCAGACTGGCATCCCCCCGCTCTCGGACGTCCGCCCCGCCTGGGTGCAGCGGGTGCATGCCGAACATCAACACCTTCGCATGCACTATTTGCCGCTCCCTCGACTTCCCTTGGGTCCGCAGGACTTGTCTGAGGTCGTCGAGAAGATCGGCGAGGGTGACTCTCGCTGGTGGGGCCACGACCGGGTGTCTGCCTTCGTGGAGTCCCTCAGCCCGCTGCAAGCTGCTCGGATGGAAGCTCTGCGTGACTCCACGGGTATCTCCTGGCGGACCGCCTACCGCAGGACGAGGAAGGGTGTTGCTGTCTGGGAGCTTCGGCGGGACGCGATCGGTGGCTGTCTTCGTACCACCGGTGGTGGCTCCAGCAAGCAAGCGCTCGTTGAGCTGGGGAGGGGTGAGATCCGTGTCCGCTGGATGACGCCCCTGGAGTACGCGCGAATGATGGGCGCGGGCTCCTACAAGCTCAGCGGCGGAACGCCAAACCAGGCGCTGTTTGGCTTCGGAGACGCTGTCGTCGTAGACGTGATCCGTTGGATCGGTCAGCACTACCTGCTTCCTGTGCTGCGCTGGCACAAGGTGCCGCAAGCCGCGTAGCATGCTCGGACTGTCCGAGGACGTCTGGAGCGCCGTGGCAAGAATCTCGAAGAAGGACCAGCCGCCGCGCGCGGTGCAGCTCATCCGCGCCGAACTGGTCAAGGTTATGGCACTCGATGACCCCAACGGCCTGGGGTACCGAATCGGCGACGCCGTTGGCGTCTACGCATACTTTGACTACGACGATGAACCGATTTATGTCGGCCAGACTTCGTCCTCCTTTCGCGACCGAGTCTCCCGCCATCTCACAGGACAACGATCGGATGCGGTCGCAAAGTTCATCCTCGACCCTTTCGAGGTGGCCTCGGTATCGATGTGGAGCCTGCCACACGTTGCCGTAGCGGAGAGCATCAAGAAGCCAGGGCACATAGCAGGGGCAGCCGAAAAGAAAGCTCTCCTAAATCCGTACGAGTACACGGTATACAAGACCCTCGAAACGCAATCAAAGTTTCACGCCATCTTGAACGAGGGGGTTATCCAGCCCACCGAATTGGTCGAGCTTCCGCCGGTCGTGCACGCACGAATCATTCCAGAGGGACTATGGGAGGACAGGAAGCACTCAGACGTACGCATCGCCCGTCGGGCAGCCACCATCTCCCGCCTGTCTCAGATGATCTCGGAGCGTGAGGTGTCGGGCGGGATGCGCCGGACTCTTCTCCTGCAAGCTCGGCGGCTTACATGGCTTGCTCAGCAACGCATCCACGAAGTCGGCGTCGAGCTGCCCGACGCGGAGGACGCGACGATTGGCGACGAGTAGATCCGGCCTTCGGTGCCGTAGTATTGAAGGGTGCCACGACGCCGCGTGGAACTTGCTGCCGACGACCCGCGTCACGGGACCACGAACGGTTACGGCAACCTCGGGTGCCGTTGTGCGCTCTGCCGTGAGGCTAAACGGCAGAGCCACAGCCGATACATGCGAGAGGCGCGGAAGACAAAGGGGCTTGTCAGCAACACAACCAGCCACGGCACGTCGTACCGCTATGATGTCGGCTGCCGGTGCGACGAGTGCAGAGAGGCGCACAACGCTAAAAGTCGGGAAACCAAACGGCGGCTTCGAAAGCAGCGGCTCAGTGGGAATGGTGAGCCATTGACTGAGCGACTCCCGCCACCGCCGCCGCCCTCGGCGGCGTCTGCGTCCATGCGTTCAAACCGGCATCGAGACACCCTGCCTGAGCTGCGGCTACGCAGAGCACTTCATGCACTGGGCCACCGTTACCGGGTTGCGCTGCCGGTCACGGCGGCTGGAGTGCGAGTCCGTCCTGATCTCGTTTATCCCAAGCGGAAGCTTGTAGTGTTTGTCGATGGCTGCTACTGGCATTGCTGTCCGGAGCACGGCAGAGCGCCTAGTGATCCAACGGGGTATTGGAGGGCGAAGCTTCAGCGCAATGTTGAGCGAGATCTTGCGGTCACCAACGCTCTTCAGGCGGAAGGATGGCATGTCATACGCGTTTGGGAGCATGTTCCTCTTGACGATGCGGTGGCTCTCGTCGAGGCGGCCTGGCAGAGAAGCTGCCGCGCCACCCCGCATCCTCCATCTGATGAAGCGGCTGCTCCGGCGTCTCCTGCTCGGTAGCCCACATCTGTCATCCCCTCTGCCGTCGACCCGCCCTCCTGAGGAGCGGGCCGCCGCCCGGCTCGCCACGTCTCCCAGCGGCTTCGCTCGGTGAGCTGGATATCCGGTGGCAAGCCGCGCAGCGGCGCGGCAGCCGATCGCCCTGCCCTCGACGGCGGCCACGTCGCTCGCGATCGTCACGGCCTGGCTGTCCATCAACGTATTGGTCTAACCGTCCGGCGCGCCGGCCGATGCCGGCCGGAGGCCGCCAGCAGGCCGAGTGCGCCGGACGGGCCGCGCCTGTGCGGCCCTTGATCCTTACTGAGATTGTTTCGGCAACGGGTGGGGCTTGACCGTGGCTCCGTCAGCTACACCACCGGTGGGGTCTGCCGGTTGGCTAGGCTCTGCGTCATGAGGCAGGCGAATGCGGGTCGGGCGTACGCGGACGGCACGGCTATCGAGTCGGTGCTGAGTGAGTTCATCGAGGCGGTGCAGGCGGGGAACTCGGTGCCGCTGGCCAAGGACGGTGAGGTGGTGGCGGTCGTGGTGTCGCCTGAGGTGGCTGAGGCTGGACGGCGTGCGCTGGGCCAGTAGCCGCCCCTACACGAGTCGGCTGGTGTAACCGGCGTCGACCAGGCGGGCGTAGGCGGCGCGTACCTCGTCGGGGACGTGTTGGGGGATGGCGTAGCCGAGTTCGGCGTACTTGCCGATGCGTTGGGTGTCGCCGACGAGCATGTCCATGACCTTCTTGGTGTTGCCGATGCTGGTTAGGTAGTCGTCGAGTGAGAGCGGGTGGGACGCGCAGATTACGTCGACCTCGGGCCAGAGTTTCTTGCAGGTGGCGTAGGCACGGCGCTGTTGGTACGGCCGGGACATGAGGATCACCGACCGGGCGGGGACCTGGTGCTCGGCGAGAAGCGTCCGGGTGTTCTCGATGTTCTGGCCGGTGTTGGTGGCCTGGGTGTCGATGAGGATGGCGTCGGCTGGTACGCCGTGGGTGATGGCGTGTTCGCGGTAGTGGACGGCTTCGCCTCGGGGGAAGGTCTCGATGGTGGTGGGGGCGTTGGCCCCGGTGAAGACGAGGGTGGGATACATCCCTCGGTGGTAAAGGTCGGTGGCCACTTTGGCGACGCCGAGGTCGTGGCTGCCGAGCCCGACGCCCACATCCACGGGCACGATGTCGTGGTGCATGTGGTGGTAGTCCCACAGGCATTCGACGTCCGCCCGGTGTGCGGCGGGAATGGTTGAAGGCGTCGTCATCGGTGGTCTCTCAGTCCGGGATCTTGAAGGTGTACGTCCAGGTGAAGCGAGACGCGGCGTGGACTCCGCGCGCGAACTCGACCGGTCGTCCGTCGTAGGTGACCGTGGTGCGGTGCAAGATCATGACCGGCTCACCTGCGGGGAGCTGGAGAAGTTGGGCTTCCTCGGGTGTGGGCATGCGGGCGCGTACGGTCTCGGTGATCGCGTCGGGTTCGAGTCCTCGGCTGGTGAGGATGCCGAATCCGCCGCCTTGTCCAGCGGGGCCGGGTGTCGGGTCGACCAGGGATGTGCCCTCGACATCCTCGCGCCGGTAGTAGCTGGTGAGGGTGTGCGTCGGCACGTCGGCTTCTCTGACCAGGCGGGCGCGTTCGTAGACCGGTGTGCCGGGGGTCAGTCCCAGTGCTTCGGCGGTCTCGGCGTCGGCCTCGGTCAGGCGTACCTCGTTGGTCTGGTCGCCGGGCGTCCAGGGGCGGCCGGTTGCTTCGCGGTCGGCGGCGAACGCGACGAGTCCTGACTTCCACTTGCTCTTGGCGTAGCGGTCGGTGCCGAGTCGTTTCATGGCGACGCGTGGCCGGACGACGGTGCCACGTCTGCGGACGGGTGTGACCAGTCCTTCGGCTTCGAGGACGCGGACGGCCTGGCGGACGGTGTTGATGTTGACGCCGTGTTCGGCGGCGATCTCATCCTGCTTGGGCAGGGTGCTGCCCTCGGGGTAGTCGCCTCGTTGGATGGCCTCGCGCAGGAGCGCGGCGAGATCCCGGTACCCGATGCCCATCTGCTCCTCCTGGCCGGTGCGGTGTGCAGAGCTATCTCTACCAGCAAGTGTGCCCACGCCGCGAACATTAGAGCTAGTTCTATTGGCAGCGCCATGGCCGATCGGGTCACATAGAGCTAGTTCTAATGACTGGGTGGTGGGAGATCGTGATGCATGGTCCTACGGAAGTGCCGACTACGTCCGGATCATCCTCGATCCCACCCGGCTGCACCGTCCGTACCGTCGCGCCCGGCGTGGTTCGAGTCGGTGAAGCGTGCTCCTCCTGCGCTGGTAGATCATGGATCTACGTGCGCCAGCGGGTCGACGTCCGCGCTCTCGTACACGGGCTTTCCTCCGGCCGTCGGCTGCACCGACGGCCCTGCCTGGACTGCGCTGGCTCCGGTCGCGCGCCGGTTCGCTGAGGTCGGCGGCGGTATGGATCCGCGCAATGAGCGTCGGCCCAGGGTAGGCCCGCCCGCCCCGGTGCCCCGCAGCCAGAGCACTCCTCGGCCGGGCATGCCGGTGTCGGGGGACCTGGTGTTGCTCGACCAGCGGGCGTCGGTGCAGTTCGCCGGTGCGCGGTCGATCTGGCTGCGGGTGTCGTCGGTGTCGGACCGGCCGACGTACTTCGGGTGGGTGTGGTTGACCGGCTACGCAGTCGACCCGGTCACCGGGAACGCCACAGCGCGGCGTGAGGTGTTCGTGCGGATCGCCGGAATGCAGATCCTTCCCCGCAACGCTGCGGCGCGGAGCCCGGCTGCCGTGCGGCGGCGCAACGCCGGGCCGGGAGCAGACCGGGGGCGTCGTGTTTGACCTGCGGATCCGGCTGGGGTCGGTGCTACGGATCGAGGCGGCCGACCGGTACCGGCCATCGGACGGACCCGTGACGGTGTGGGTGACCGGCGTCCGCCTGGTCCTCAACCGGCCAGAACGCGACGAGTGGGTGTGGGTCGAGGGAATCAAGATCGGCGACACCAGCGGCCAGGGAACGCAGACCCAGATCCTGATCCGCGCCAGCCGCCTCCCGAACGGGGGGCCGGTCCGGTGACCACCTACCTGTCGGCCGCAGCGCGGGAGCACCTGGCGGTAGCTCAGTCACAGCTCGACCGACACACCCCCACAGCGGCCACCGGTCGATGCGGTGGCTGCGGTGAGGCGGGGCCGTGTCGGCAGCGGCGGGCGGCGTTACGGGCGTTCGGCCGGTACGGGGTGCTGCCGCGTCGGTGGCCGGGGGCGTCTCGTCCGGATCTGGTTCGTGGGGTGCCGTCGTGGTCGGGGTGGCTTGCCGCTGTGGTGGATGCGGCGCTGCGCTGACGGCCTCGGGGACGGTTGTCCTGGCTTGTTCTGTCATGCACACAACTCATAAGCTGCGGTTATTGTCGCAGCGTTTCGATAGTGGGGTGGCCCGCGATGGCGTACGAGATTCCGACGCCGAAGTATCTGCGCGTGTTGAACACGCTGCGCAAGCGCATCGAAGACGGCGACTACGCGCCCGGGGCGGCACTGCCGTCGGAGAGCCAACTGTGTACGGAGTTCGGGGTGTCCCGGCCGACAGTGCTCAAGGCCCTGGGCATTCTGAAGCAGGACGGGTGGATCGAGTCCCAGCAGGGCAAGGGCAGCTTCGTCCGGGGCCGTCCCGCCTCCGGCCGGACCTCACCCGGTTACGCCCGGGACGCCGTCGAACTCGACGAGACGGGCGAGACGGAAATCCTCCACGTCGGCCCGGTCCTGGCCTTGCCCCGGATCGCGGCTGAGTTGCAGATCCCGGACGGAACTCCGGTGTACGAGCGGCGTCGCCGGACGGTGTCGGAGGCGGGGCCGGTCGACCTGGTGGCCACGTTCGTGCCGGTGGACATCGCCGTCGGCACCGACATCACCAAGCCCGACCCGATCCCGGGCGGTCTGCTCGACGTGATCGCCCGGCACAAGAACCTGCGCGGCGACTACGCCACCGAACGCCTGACCGCCCGCCGCGCCACCGCAGACGAGGCGCAAGCCCTCGACGTCCCCGCCGACGAGCCGGTGTTGAGCATCGTCATCACCGTCCACCAGGCGTCCGGCGACCCCATCATGACGTCGGTCCTGGTGATGCCGGGTAGCCGTCACGAGATCGAAGACACCTACGCCCTGTCCTGACAGCCCTGGTCACAAGGGGCGTCCGGCACTCACCTCGCGGCATCCTGAGGTTGAGGCAAGCTTTCCCGCCTGGCGCACTCGTACGTTTCCTCAAATTCAGGTGTCCCGCTCGGCGTCTGATGGCCCACTCCACCGGTGTCAGCTCAGTAACGTCCGCGAGGAGACACCCGTGCCCGCTTCCCGCACCGCGCTCGTATACCGCCCGTTGCAGCCTGATCGGCTGCGCCTGCGGATGCCCTTCGATCGTTCCAACCGGTCGTGGCTGCACCAGACTCTCGGCGATCGCACCCGGCCCATCTGGAACGGGGAGATGAACCGTTGGGAGATCGCCCGCGCTCACTTCTCCGTGCTCGTGCGCCCTCTCCTCGACCGGTTCGGCCAAGTCGACGTCACTACCGAACACTCGACTAACCAGCGCTGCGATCTGCGCTGCCGCGATGCTGACGGGAAGGACTGCACCTGCTCCTGCTTCGGTGAGCACCATGGCGGCGGTCTGTGGGGCGACGGTTGGACTCAAGTCGGTCAGACGACGCTCGTCCGGTCAGGTGTGATGGTGCGGCACATGCGGCTCACCGCCTAGAGGAGGCCATCGGGCTGGGGTGAACTTGCCGCCGGGGCGGAGTTCACCCCAGCTCCGGCCCGTGTCTCGCCGGAACTTGGCCGGACTCTCCACATTGTGCAACGGGCTCACCTTTGGTCTTGCTTGTATTTACATGCTGACGTAACTTGTTAGACCAACCGGTTGTACTAAGTCGACCGATGAGACCTGGAGGCTGTTCGTGGTTCCGATGACGTTGAAGGTGCCGGTCCCGTCTGAGTACGTCTTCCCTGCTGGGGCGCTGTGTCTGGGGGTTTCGCCGCAGATCGATTTCGAGCGGCGTGGGGAGGCTGACAACCAGGCGCGGGACAAGGAGTCCGGTGAGCGGGTGTGGGTGGTCCGGGTGATGGACCTCGACCCGGAGGCCGGGAAGTTCGGCCGGTCGACCGAGGTGAAGGTGAAGGTGGTGGCCGGTCAGCAGCCGGTGCCGCCGCCGTCGACGGTGCCGGGTTACCCGCCTGCGGTGGAGTTCGAGGGCTTGACGTTGACCCCGTACGTGGATTCACAGCGGTGCAAGCCGGGTCGCTCGTCGGGTGACTGCCGGTCGCGGATGGCGTACTCGCTGCGGGCGACGGCGTTGCGGCCCGCGTCGGTGGTGCCGGGGGCGGCGGCTGCCTGACCGCTTCTGACTGTGCGCGCGGGGCGGGTCGTTTCCCCGCCAAGAGTCCCGACCCGTCCCGCGCTCTCCCATCCCTCGTGTGTGAAGGAGGGCGTGATGCCCACCGTAGTTCCTGCTGCCCTGCCCTGGTCGGGGTGGTGGTTCTGATGTCCCGTACCCGTCTGGTCGGCCTCCGTTACGCGTTCCGGGAGGTCGAGGCGATCGTCCGTGTGGCGTTGCGGCTCCCGGCGGCGTCGGCGCGGGTGTGCGCGATCCGCTGCCCGCGCTGTGGCCGGTGGGTGAAGCCCCGCCGGTACGACCTGCGCCGCTCGTCCTGCCGTTCGTGCGTCCGCACCTTGGGCCGTCCGCGTTGGGACGGTGAGCTGTGCCTCTGATCAACGTGATCCCGGGCGAGAAGATCCCGGTGGCACCGATGAACATGCGTCTTCCTGCGTGGCGGGTTCCGGGCTGGCTGCTGGTGTTCTGGTGGCTCGCCCGGGGCCTGTTCCGCCTGACCGTCCTGGCGGTCCGCTACTGGTGGCTGACCGCCCCGACGCTGTTCGCCCTGTGGGTGTGGGCGGAGTTCGGCGGCCTGGTCCTCGTCGGCGTGGTCCTGGTCCTCGTCGCCGGTGGCCTCGCGTGGTGGCGGTGGCACCCGGCTTCGTGGCTGCGGTTCGCCTGGTATCCGGTCCTCGGTCGGGTCCGGGGGCTGGTGGTGTACCGGCGTCGGTGGGCGGCGGTCATGGCCACGTGCGGGCTCGCGACGGCGTTCGCCGGTGACCGGTACGTGCCGCAGCTACTACGGGTCCACTGTGATCGGTACGGCGATGAGCTGACCGTACGGATGCTGCCGGGGCAGATCCCGGACGACTGGGGCCAGACGGCGGAACGGCTCGCGTACGCGTTCCGTCTCCGCGACGGACACGCCCGCTCCACGGGGCGACCCGACCGGGTGGTGGTCCGGTTCCTTCGGCGTGACCCGCTTGCCGGGGTCGTCGCGCCGCTGCCCGTCGCCGACGTGCCGGACCTCGGGGGTCTGCCCCTCGGCGTCCGGGAGGACGGGCGGACGTACCGGCTGCGGTTGGCCGGCTCTCACGTCCTGATCGCGGGGGCGACCGGGTCGGGGAAGGGCTCGATCCTGTGGTCCCTGGTCCGGTCCCTGGCGGGCGGGGTCCGGTCGGGGCTGGTCGAGGTGTGGGCGTTCGACCCGAAGGGCGGCATGGAGCTGGCGGCGGGGGTGCCGCTGTTCGCTCGGTTCGCCTACGACGATCCCGACGGCATGGCCGGGGTCCTGGAAGAGGCCGTGAAGCGGATGCGGATGCGGGCGGCCCGACTGCGCGGGGTGACCCGTCAGCACGTGCCGACGGTCGAGGACCCGTTGCTCGTCCTGGTCGTCGACGAGCTTGCCGCGCTGACCGCGTACATCACGGACCGGAAGGTCCGCGACCGGATCAAGGAGTCCCTCGGCCTGCTGCTGTCGCAGGGTCGGGCGGTCGGGGTGCACGTGGTGGCGGCGTTGCAGGACCCCCGTAAGGACGTCCTGCCGTTCCGGGACCTGTTCCCCACCCGCATCGGGCTGCGGCTGACCGAACCGGAACAGGTGGACATGCTCCTCGGCGACGCCGCCCGCGACCGGGGAGCGACCTGTGACCGCATCCCTGAGGCGTCACCGGGGGTGGGGTTCGTCGTCCTCGACGGGGTCCGCGAGCCCGTCCGGGTCCGGTTCTCCTTCCTCACCGATGACGACATCCGTGACCTCGGCCGCACCTACCGCCGTCTGGACCACACCGGAACTGCGCAGGTGGCGGCGTGAAGGCGAACACGGAACGGGTCGAGGGCGTGGTCCTGGTGCTCATCGTCCTCACCGTCGGCGGCCTGGCCGGGGCGGCGTCGTTCACCCACGTCAAGGACTGGACCATGGCCAACTCCCCGACGGGTACGGGGGACTGGTTCGGGTGGGCCAACGCCGCGATCTCCGAACTTCTTCCCCTCGCCGCGCTGCTCACCATCCGGCGGCGGCGTCGCACCGGCGGACCGATCGGGTACCCGATGTTCCTGCTCGTCTGCGCCGTCTCACTGTCCCTGGCCGCGCAACTGGCCGTCGCCAAGCCGGGCGTCTCCGGGTGGCTGCTGTCCGCCGTTCCCGCGCTGGCGTTCCTCGGCCTGTCCAAGCTCGTCTTCTCCACCACACCCCCGCCGGTCGACCACGGCCGACGGGCAAAGGCACCGACCGTTGTCGGCCTCGTCGACGAGCCGACCCCGGCCGACGACACCGACGACCAGGCGGCCATCCGCAACCGCGACGACGTCGACCCGAACCCGTGGCCGACCGTCCCCGCACCCCTCGACGCAGTGACCGTCGACAAGCACCCGTGGCCGATGGCTCCGGTGCTCGACGAGCCTCGCCCGACGGTCCGGCGGGCCGGTGTCGTCCCCGTACCGGCGGCAGCCTTCCCGACCCGCACCAACAGCAACGGTGTTCTGCGGAACCTGGACGGCGAACGATGAACCAACTCGAACTCATCCCCACGACGAACCCGACCCCTGAGCCGGTGGTCGAGCAGCCTCGGCCCGGGTCACGGGCCGACCGGATGCGCAAGCCCCTCGCCAAGGACGCGCTCAAGCAGCTCGCCGAAGACAACGGCGTCTGCGTCCGCCCCCTCGCCCTGCGGCGGACCGACACCGCCACCGGGCAGACCGAGGTGGTCGAGGTGCCGTGCGGGGCGACCATGGCCGCCAAGTGCAAGCCCTGCGCCGAACGGGGTCGGCGGCTGCGCATCCAACAGATCCGGGAAGGCTGGCACCTCGCCGACGAACCCGCCGTGCGTCCTGATTCGCCCGGCGAGGACGCGCTCGCCCTCGTCCGGGTCCGCGCACACCTGGAATTCGAGCGGGAAGCCCTCCACTACCAGCCCATGACCCCCGACGAGCGGGCCGCGCAGATCGCCGACGTCGACACCGCGATCGGGGAGCTTGACGAAGCCCTCGCGGAAACCAGCCTGCGCGGCCACCTCACCCCCAAGGAGCGCGACGAGCGGCCCCGCCGGAAGCGGTCGACCAGGCGGCGGCAGGACTCACCTGACCTGCCCCGCCTGCCGGTCGACCCGCGCACCGTCGGCCGGGCCTACGCCGCGAAGACGGGCAAGACCCACCGGCCCTCGATGCTGGTCACCCTCACCCTGGGCTCTCACGGGCCGGTGCACGCGCACCTGCGGCGTGGTGCCTACGTCGCCCCGTGCGAATGCGGGAAGCGGCACGGCCCGTATGACGACGTCCTCGGGACCCCGGTCGATCCGGCCTCGTACGACTACCGGCGGGCGGCCCTGGATGCGATCCACTTCGCCCGGGTCCTGGACCGGTGGTGGCAGAACGTCCGTCGGGCGGCCGGGTGGAACGTCCAGTACGCGGGCGCGGTCGAGCTGCAACGCCGACTCGCCCCACACGCACACTTCGCCGTCCGGGGCACCCTGCCCCGACGGCTGCTGAAGCAGATCGCGGCGGCCACCTACCACCAGGTGTGGTGGCCCCGGTTCGACGAGCTGGCGTACCCGGTCGACAAGCCTCCGGTCTGGGACGTGGACCGACAGGCGTACGTCGACCCCCGGACCCGGGAACCGCTGCCCACCTGGGGTGAGGCCCTGGACGCCCTGGAAGAACCCGACAGCCGACCCGCCTACGTCGCCCGCCTCGGCCGGATCGACGCCCGGGGCATCGAGCAGGGCACCAAGGACGCCGATCGGTCGATCCGGTACGTCACGAAGTACGTCACCAAGGACCTGACCGACCAGGCCAAGCCCCGCACCGACCCGCAGAAGGCCCACTTCGACCGGCTCCACGCCGAACTGTCCGTCCTGCCCTGCACCCCCACCTGCGCCAACTGGCTGCTGTACGGAGTCCAGCCCGACGGCGTCAAGCCCGGATTGACGCCCGGCCGGTGCACCGGGAAAGTCCACCAACGCTCCACCCTCGGCTTCACCGGCCGACGGGTCCTCGTCTCCCGGCAGTGGTCCGGCAAGACCCTCGCCGACCACCGGGCGGACAACCGGTCCTGGGTCCGGGCGATCCTCGCCGGGGGCATGGCCGACACCGAAGCCAACGACCAGGCGGCCGACGACACCGACGGACCCAACCGGTACCGCTTCGAACTCGCCCGCCCCGAAGACCCCGACGTCCCACCCCTCGAACACCGACTACTCCGGTCCATCTCGGCCCGGATCCGGTGGCGGGCGGACCTCGACACCGCACGACTACGAACAGCGGCCAACACGGCTCCCCTCTCCCCTGCTGCCTGAGCCTGGAAAAGGAAACAACCCCTCATGGAAAGTGACCTGTTGACCGTTCCGGAAGTCCTCGGGGTCCTCAACGGAGTGTCGCGGCGGACCTTCTATCGCTGGCGTGAGCTGGGGGTCGCCCCGCAGTGCATCAAGCTGCCCAATGGTGAGCTGCGCATCGAGCGGCGGGACCTGCGGACGTGGATCCAACAGCACCGGGAAGCGGCGTGAAGTCCCGGGAGGTGCGGATCCGGGGGATCCAGGTCAACGCGCTGGCGGGCCGAAAGAAGTCGTACACCGTCCGGTGGATAGTGGGGACCGGGCCGAAGTCTCGAACGTTCGGTACCCGGGCGCTGGCAGACAACTTCCGGTCGGACCTGATGCAGGCGGCGAACCGGGGTGAGGCGTTCGACGCCGACTCGGGGTTACCCGAGTCGTTGGCCGCGCCGAAGGAGTCGGTGAGCTGGCTCGGGTTCGTCCGCCGGTACCTCGATATGAAGTGGCCGGGCGCGGCGGCCAAGTCCCGGGAGAGCACGACGGACGCGCTGGCGACGGTGACGGCCGCGCTGGTGCGGGACCTGGCCGGGCGCCCTGATCCGGCGGTGCTGCGGCGGGCATTACGGGAGTGGGAGTTCCCGCCCGCCGCTCGGCACCTGGACCGGCCGACGGAGGTGGGGGCGGCGCTGCGGTGGTTGGACAAGGCTTCGCTGCCGTTGTCGGCGTTGGCCGACTCGGCGGTGGTGCGGCCCGCGTTGGACGCGCTGGGTTCGACGTTGGACGGGCGACCGGCGGCGGCGTCGACGGCCAGGCGGCGGCGCTCGGTCTTCTACAACGTTCTTCAGTACGCGGTCGAGCTGGAACTGTTGGACTTCAACCCGGTCGACAAGCTGCGGGTGCGGTCCAGCCGACGGAAGGTCAGCGGGGAGGTCGACCGGCGGGTCGTGGTCAACATCCGCCAGGCGCGGGAGCTGCTGACCGGAGTGAGCTACGTCGGTCGGCGGGGGAAGGATGGTCGGCGGGGTGAGCGCCTGGTCGCCTTCTACGCCTGCCTGTACTTCGCCGCGCTGCGGCCGAGTGAGGCGCTGGGCCTACGGGAGCGGGACTGCCACCTTCCGGCGACGGGGTGGGGGCTGCTGACGGTGGAGAAGTCCCGGCCTGCGGCGGGAAAGCGGTACACCGACAGTGGCGAGGTCCACGACGACCGGGGGTTGAAGCACCGGGGCGAGACGGAAGCGCGGGAGGTGCCGATCCCGCCGGAACTGGTGGCGATTCTGCGGGCGCACCTGGACCGGTTCGGGGTGGGCGTCGACGGGCGGCTGTTCCGTAGCGGCCGGGGGAACGTGGTGGCTGCCTCGACGTACTCGCGGGTGTGGCAGGAGGCGCGGCGGCTGGCGCTGACACCGGATCGGGTCGGCTCGCCGTTGGCCGGTCGCCCGTACGACCTGCGGCACGCCGGGGTGTCGATGTGGCTCAACGCCGGGCTACCGGCACCGGAGGTCGCGCAACGGGCCGGGCACTCGGTGGACGTCCTGCTCAAGGTGTATGCGAAGTGCCTCGACGGGGACCGGAGCCGGATGAACGAGCGGATCGAGACGGCGCTGAGCTGATGGTCGCCGGTGGCGTGGGAGAGGTCGTGGCGGATGCTGCGGCCTCTTCGCTTTTGAGTGCTGTGACCTGCGGGAACGGACGCTCTCAGAGGTCCAAGATCATTGCACGTATTTTGCACGGAGGGCTGCAAACGGTGGCTTCGGGTGGCATCCGGCTGCGCAGGTCGGCCGATCGATCAAGGAGAGTGTCCGCAGGCCAGAACGTGTTTTTGCTGATCTTCGAGGTGCCCCCGGCAGGATTCGAACCTGCGACACACGGTTTAGGAATCGGTTCCCGAACAGACCCTTGACCTGCGCCGGAACCCGCAACCCCTGCTCAACAAGGGTTCCAGGACGACACCGGACGACACGAGACGACACGCGAGACGCACTTCGTGACCCCATGGGGGCACCGAATCCGACTATCGTCCCGCCATGGCCACGATCGAAAAACGGGGATCCAGCTACCGGGTCACCTGGCGTCTCGGCGGCACCCGCGACGGCGCCCGACAGTCCGCGTCGTTCACCGCCCCGAAGCTGGAAGCCGCCCACGTCCTGGCCAAGCGTGCAAAGAAACTCACCGAGGGCCACGGCCACCGGATCACCCGCGCCGAAGTCCTCAAAGCCATCCTCGGCGAGGACGCCAGCCCACCCGACGGGGCGATCACCTTCGCCGACTGGACGAAGCTGTGGCAGGCCAGCAGGGAACCCGTCAACCCGGACGCCCCCGGCTACGACGACATCCAACCCGACACCCTCGCTGGGTACATACAGGTGCTGACGACCCGGATCCTGCCCTACCTCGGGCACAAGTACCTGCACGAGATCGACGAGGACGTGATCATTGACTGGGTCAAGACGTTGAAGGCGACCCGGGTGCGGCGGACCAAGGCCAACCCCGGCGGTCACCCGATCTCGGCGCAGTCGCTACGGACCGCCCACGGGGTGCTGCACCTGGTCCTCGGGTCGGCGGTCCCCCGTTTCATCCCCCGCAACCCGGCCGCCCGCCCGGCAGGGGTCCGCAAGAACCGGGTCGGCCTGCCGAAGGTCACCCCGTTCGAGGGCATGTTCCTCACCCCCAACGAGGTCGACCGGATCCACGCCTCCTGCGACCCGCACATACAAGACCTGTGGTTTGTGCTCGTCAACACTGGCATCCGCCTCGGGGAAGCCCTCGTCCTGCGGATCCAGGACGTGACCATCGAGGGCGACGAGCCGGAGCTGCGGGTGCGGCGGGCGTTGAAGAAGGGCGGCCGGATCGGCCTCCCGAAGTCTGCGAAGTCGTTTCGGGTGGTGCCCGTGTCGACTGAGGTGGCGAAGGTGCTGACGGCCCGGTGCAAGGGCAAACGCCCCCGTGACCTGATCTTCCCCTGCCCCGGGAAGAAGAAACTGAAAGGGGCGGAGCGGACGTGGGCGGAGAACAACCTGAACCGGCGGCACTGGGCGGTGGCGGTAGCGGAGGCCATGCGCTGCGACGAACACCCCCCACCGCCGCCACCGAAGCCTCGCCGTGGGCCGGCCCGCAAGCTCCGCTCCGATGAGGTGTCGACGTGCGGATGCCCCGGGGTGCTGCGCCGCCGGCCGCGCATGCACGACGGCCGGCACACCCACGCCAGTGACCTGATCAAAGCGGGCTGGCAGTTGCACGAGGTTCAGGACCGGTTGGGGCACGCGTCCCCGCTGACCACGTTGACGATCTACGGGCACGCGTTGAAGGGCAAGCACAGGGCCCGCCTAGACAGCTTGGCGGCGTCCAGGGCGGCCGTCGATGACGAGGAAGGTTAGGCGCCCCGCTGCCGTCTGGCCTCTATCTCGTCGGCTTCCCGCAGTTGTTGGATCTGGTCGAGGACGGATGCCGCCCACCGTCGTAGCGGCTCCGACCTGGCTGGGTTGGCGCTGATCGCCCGGACTTTCTCTTCGAGACGGTCCAGGGTGACGTCGGGTGCGGCGACGACTGGTTCGCCGCCGTCGTTGACGAGTCTGATGCTGCCAGGTTCCCATTGCAGGACCTGCTCGATCCCGGCGTAGTTGTGAGGCTGTGTTTTGCGTGCGTCGGCTTCGACGTTCGCCCATGTGCCTCTGGACACGCCTGCCATGTCGGCGGCGTCGTTCTGTGACAGACCTAAGCTCTCGCGTCGCGCGCGGACGAGTTCCCCGAGAGTTGGTCGCTTGCGCTCCCCAGCGTTGACCACATGTGCATGGTGTCAGTCAAGGTGCATCTTGGTAAGCACCGGGTCACGTGTTGTGCATGGTTGACAAGAGTTGATCTAAATTAGAGATCAAAGCGGTTCAACTCTAGCCAACCGTTGTGCAGCTTTGTACAGTGTTGGGCATGAGCAACCAGCATGCCAGCGTCGCCCATGCCAGCGTCGTCATCGACGGCGACAAGCTGCGCCGCACGCGCAAGGCCGCCGGGCTCACCATCACGCAGCTCGCCGCCCGGCTCGGCATTTCCATCGGATACCTCTCCCAAATCGAACGCGGCACCCGCCGCACCGTCCCCCCCGCCCGCTACAACCAAATCTGCGCCGCCCTCGACATCGCAGACCGCGACCACCTCGACATGCAGGCAGCAGCCGCATGAACGGCATCGAGCGGCCATACACGCTCCCCGAGGTGGCCGCCATGACCGGCCTGTCCCTGCGCATGATCGAGCGCGGCTGCCGCAACGGCACCATCGAACACACCCCCATCGGCGACGGCACCAAAAAGCAGCACCGGCGCATGTACCCGCACCAGGTGCAGAAGCTGCTGGCCGACCGCGCCAAAAGGTCCACCGCCAACGTGCGCGCCGTGGCCGCGCCGGATCCGGACGACGACATCGCTGCCGCGATCGCCGCCAGCCGCCAGCTGCACACCCGCCGCACCGGGCTGCGTGCCGCATGACCGACATCGCCCGCATCCCATTCCACGGCACCGACCTGCTCGCCGTCGAGGTCGACGGCCGACCCCACGTCGTCCTCCGAACCGCCTTCGAGGCGATCGGCCTCGACGCCGACCGGCAGATCCGGAAGGTCAAGGACCAGCCCTGGGCAACCACCGCTGTTACGGAGGTGGTTGCCGCAGACGGCAAGACCCGCGACATGGTCACCGCCGACGTCCGCACCTTCCTGATGGCGCTCGCCACGATCCCCGCCTCACGGGTCGCCGAGCACGCCCGCCCCCTCCTGATCGCCTACCAGCAGGAGGTGGCCGACGTCATTGAGGCGTACTGGACCCGGGGTGGCGTCATCAACCCTCGCGCCAGCGGCGACCAGCTTGAGGTCATCATCGGCCACTCCGAACGGCAGATGCGTGTACTGCGCCTCGCCGACGGGTTGGTCAGCAAGCAGTGGCTGGAGGCGAAGACCCGCCACGTCGTGGCCCGCGCCCTAGGTGAGGAGCCCGAGGTGCCCGCCGAGATGCGCCCGCTTACCACCGGCGAGTACCTGGAGGAGCGCGGGCTGACCGGTTCAGATGTTCGGTCGATCGCGTCGGTGTTCGGCAAGCGCCTCAAGGCCGCGTACGTGACCGCGCACGGCGAGGACCCGCCGATGGTGGATCGGTTCGTCGGCGGCACCACCCGGCGGGTGGCCGGCTACACGGAGGCGGACCGGCCGCTGTTCGACGAGGTCTGGGAGCGCGGGTGGGCCGCCGACTACGACCCGCCCATGGCGCTACTCAGTGCCTAACCGGAGACCCCAGATGCAGCACAGCACCTACACCCACCGAAGCGGCCCCGTGAGGGACCTGGGGGAAGCGGTGGGGCCGGTAGGACATGCAGCCGCCGGCCCCACCCTGCCCAACCCCTGACACAGACGAGCGCCCACGGATTGCGGCCGTGAGCGCTCAGCCATCAACCGACCGAACACCTGCAAGGAGACATCGGCTAATGACCGTTCCAGTACAGCACATCACCCGAACGGCTGACAGGCGTGCCCTGCCGTCGCCGTCTGACGCCGAGGCGTGGACCGCCGCACTGGTGGCCGACATCGCCGATGTGCCGCCATGCCAGTCGCCAGCCGAGCTGGTCGCCACCTACGGCACCGCCGACCCGAACGAGCTGCGGGCCGCGTTCGCGCTCACCGACGACGTCGAGGCCGCCGAAAGGTTCGCCGCACAGAAGGTGGCCGCCTGATGCCGACCATGGCCGAACTGTGCGCCGGTGGGGGACTCCTCACCCGCGCTCTCGAAGACGTGTTCGGGGTGACCTCGGTGTGGCATGCCGAAACCAACCCGGCCGCCGCGCGTGTCCTCGCCACGCGCTGGCCGGGAGTGCCGAACCTCGGCGACATCACGAACCCGCCCGGCGGACCGTACGGCGTCCCCCGCCGCAGGCTCAACGCACCTCGCCGTGCGAGGCAGGCAGCGAAACGTCACGCGCGCCGAGTTGAAGGCTGGAAGGCGATAGCCAGGCCGGTTGACCTGCTCGGTGCCGGATTTCCGTGCACCCCGTTCAGCCCGTCCGGCAAGCGGGGGGGGTCCGCCGATGAGCGGCACCTGTGGCCGACCGGCGTTGTCCCCGCAATCGAGGCTCTGATGCCGCCGGTCGTGGTGTTGGAGAACGTGCCGAACCTGCTGCGTATCGAGCGGGGCGAGGTATTCGGTTTCATCCTCGCCGACCTGGACCGGCTGGGCTACACGGTGGCGTGGACGGTGATCGGGGCATGCAAGGTGGGTGCCTGCCACCACCGGCATCGCCTGTTCGTGCTGGCTGTCCGCTCGCCTGCTGTTCGGGTGCCGTCGTCGGAGCCTGCGGCGGAGCGCAGTGGTGACGTGTGGCTGCCGGTGCAGCGGGTGCTGTTCGGTGACGTGCAGGCGATCAAGTGGCCGCCGTCGGGGATCTCCCGTGCTGGCCTGGTGTGGCCGCTGCCGGTCGACACGTGCGGGGACAACGGTGTGGACCTGCTGCCCACCCCCCGTACCAGTGACACGAACGGTGCTGGGGCGCACGACAGCGGCGGCCCTGACCTTCGGCCTGTCGTCTCTCTACTCCCCACCCCTACCGCTGGCGAGCGACGCGGCCGGCACACCTCTCCGGAGACTGCCGCCCAACGCATGGAATCGGGGCGCCGCAACCTCGAAGACGCGATCGCACTGCTCCCGACGCCTCGCGTGTCTGCCATCCGCACCGGCCGGTCGGCGATCCTGAACTCGGCGTCCTCGCCGTCGATCGAGCAGGCGCTGGAGTTGGCACGGGGCGAGGTGCCACGTGAACTTCAGTCGCTCGACGAAGCACCAGCGTCGTGGCATCCGCTACCCACCCCCCGGGCCACCGACACGGGCACTCCCGGTCGTAGGGCGTCGGAGGGTTTCCGCCCGCCGCTGTCGCAGGTGATTCTGCCCATGTTCCCCACTCCCACGGCCCGCGTCGCGGGCCGTGGGAAAGGCAAGCCGTACCCCGAGGGCCGCCCCCTGTCCGAGGTGGCCGCCCTTCTGCCCGACGGCGACTCGCTCGCGGGCATGTTCGGCAAGTACGAGCTGGCCGTGCGTCGCCACGAGGTCGCGTTCGACCTGGCCGTGCCCGCGCCGACCGAGCCGGGCCGCAACGGCAACCCGCGCCTCGCTGCCCCGTTCCCCGAGTGGATGATGGCCGCCCCTCCCGGCTTCCTGACCGATGTGGTTTCCCGTAACGACTCGTTGCGGATCGCCGGGAACGGTGTGTTCGGCCCGGTGGTGGGCTACGCCCTGTCGTCTCTGCCGACATTCCCGGTCGCGTTGTCGCTGCTGGCTCCGGCCGTTCAGGGGGTGGCGGCGTGACCCGTTTGTCTCCTGCTGTGCGCCGTCACCGGGCCGCCCGGTCTGTGTCCTGGCTGATCGTGGCGGCCGGGTTGCCGGTCGCCGTCCAGGTTGGTGTCGTCGTCTACCGGCTGGGGGGTGGCTGGTGATGATGGTGTTGCGTCTCGCCCCCACCGCGCCGGGTGGCCGTCAGGTCGTGGTTGAGGTGGGTCCGGCTGATCTGCCCCACGCCGAGCGTCTGGCTGCCCGGATGGGCCTCCTGGAGTCGGTGCGGTCCGGCCAGCGTGCGGTCGAGATCGTGTCCACCGCCGGGGGTGCGCGGTGACCGCCACCCCCGGCCGGGCCGCCCGATACGAGTCGGATCGGACGTGCGTGCACTGCGGTGAGCCGCTGGTGCGTCTGCTGGTTTCTAACCGTGCGGCCATGGAGGCGTCTCGCTGGTTGCACACCCCGAACCGGTTGGAATGCGTCAACCGGTGGGGTGAGGCCACCGGCATGGAGGCGAAGGCTGCCGATGTGCTGCCGCCGCTTGTGGACCGGGAGTTTCTGGCCCGGAATTTGCCAGCCGCCCGTCTGCGTGGCCGGCGCCGCTGATGTTCATCCTTCCGCGCCTCGCCGCCTGGACCTGTGTGGTCTGGGCGGCGGGGCGCACCCCCATCCCCTAGCACCACCCGGAAGGGAGCCTCACCGTGAACACCCCTCGCTCTATCGAGTCCCGTGAATGGGATTCGCGCACCAACCAGCACCCCCGCGCCGTCGGCGTCGCCCAAGTCCCCACCCCCACCGCCCCGAACAACCGGGCGCGAGACATCGACGGCGAAACCGTCGCATTCGCCCCCGCCGCCATGGCCGCCCTCAACAAAGGACCCGGCTACACCTCCCGCCGCCTGACTGGTGCCGACCGCAACCGCGTGCCCACCTCCGCAGAGACATGGGGGCTGACAGCGTGAACAGCGCAGACTCGGCCATGAACGTGGTCGTGATCCTCGGATTCGCCGCCGCCGGTGGACTCGTCCTCGCCGGGTTCATCGGACTGGCACGCCGCGAGCGTCGCAACGCCGACGCCACCGTCGAAGTCAAGTACGCGAAGGTACTCGCTCCCACCCGGGAGGCGCAGCACCGAGCAGACCTGCGCCGCCAGCAGCCGTCGCCGCCGGTAGACGGGCAGATCCACGCGTGGACCCCGCCCGCCCTCACCACTGCCGCCCCGCCCGTGTGGCCCGGCAACACCGTGCACGTCGGCCGGCACGCCGTCACCACAGCAGACGACCAGCCCGCCCCCGTCGAGGCAACCCCCATCGACACACGCACATGGTGCGATGCCATCGAAGAGTCGGTGCGGCGTCGGCGGGACGACCCCGACCGCACCCAGTTTCTGCACCCCCTGGTAGGCCGCCGGTGACCCGCCCCATCCGCTGGGTGTGGGCGTGGCTGTCCAACCAGACCACCCTCGCCACCCTGCTCGTCGACACCGAAGCCAACCGCGACCACCTCGCCGCACGCCTCGCCCAGGCGCGCCTCCAACACGCGGCCGAAATCGCCGAGGCGCGCAGGCAGGCATGCGGCCGGTGCAGCGGCATCACCCCCGGACACCCGGACGACGGCATCACCTGGGTTAAGCCGACCGGCCGACGTGGGTGCGGGGCCACCCCGAGCACGAGCGGAGACGACCAGTGAACACCGCCCAACCCATCGAGCTGTACCCCTCCGACCTGCTGATCGGGTTCGTGGCCTGGCTGGCGGTGACCCTGGTCGCGGTCGGCCTCTCCCTGTGGCTGCTCCCGCCCGCGAGTGAGCCGGAGCGCACGGAAACCACCGAGACCCCGGACGGTGGGCCGAGGTTCACGCCGGGCGTGGTGCGAGTCCCAGCAGTCCGCCGCCCTGACACCACTGCTGTCATGCCCGCCGCCCGGGAGGTGCACCGTGGCTGACCAGATCATCAACCTCACCCCGCACGACATGCACGTCTACCCGCCCGACTGCCCGGACCGCATCGAACCCGGCAGCGTCCAGCCGATCGCAGTCATCCCGCCCGCCCCAGCAGAGATGCGCGCCCCACTCGACAAGACGCGCATCCGGGTGGAGTCGCCCTTGACGTTCAACGGCGCGGAGATTCCGGTCAACGTGGTTCAGCATCACGGTTCGTCGAACCTGCCGCCGCCCGAGCGGGGGGTGTGGTTCGTGGTCGCCCTGGTGGTGGGGTTGGCCAATCCGGACCGACGGGATCTGCTCGTGCCGGATGAGGCGGTTCGCAACCTCGGCGGGTCCATGATCGGCTGCCGGTCGTTCGGGCTGCCGTACGGCGGTGAGAGTCGTGGCTAGGCCGAAGGACGGCAGGTTGTGGGCGCTCCTCGCCGACGAGTTCCGGCAGGCAGGCGTCAACATCCACGACGCCTACAGACACGCCCGAACCGCCGTGGCGATCGTCCGACGCGAACGGACAACCAACGGGGCCCGCACCTGGGCGCCCGGCGACACCATCCCCCACGACGTTGCGCGGGCATACGACCTCGACGGGCACGTGTGGGTGCGGCAGTCCACCAACCCGGCGAGCACCCTCCGCGACTCCTGGAAAATGCGGGACTTCGACCCGGACAACCACGCCCCGGAATGCGGCGGGGTTCTGCTCACGCCGCATCTGCTGGACGCGTGGGGGCCGCTGACCGAGGTGCGCCGTGGCTGAACAGCGTCCGGCGCGCGCCTTCTATCGGGGCTACCCGTCGTCCCGGGTGACCCGCCTGCACATCATGCGCGAAGACGGCAAATTCCCGGGCCGGTCCGCGCTGTGTGGGGTGCACGGGTGGGGTGTCCGCCGGTCGGAGCCGATCATCGTGGATCCGATGCCCGCTGCGCCGCCGGCAGGGTTGTCGTGGTGTCCGCCGTGCGTTGGGCGGCTGGCGGAGCGGGTTGGGGTGCTGCCGGGGTGGGCGGCCGAGCTGGCGGCGGGTGCCCAGTGAACGCCCCGCCCTCCTACTTCTCCGGCAGTTTCGGGATCGGCTTGGCCGGTCGCGCCGGGGGTTCGTCCTGGTCGTGCACAAGCCATCGCAGGAACGCAATCACGTGCGCGTTGAGGTCTGAGTTGACCTCGGCAACGGCGATCTTCGCGCGTTCGCGCAGCTCGGCTGGCGGTCGCGGCGTGATGGCCGGATGGCGGTGGACGCTCGGCATGGGCATCAGTTTGTCAGAGGGGCTAGCCACCGCTGCAAGGTACCGTGTAATCTTTGAGGTGGCTAGCCACCCTGATCAGGGAATGAGCTGCCAAGAATCCTCCTACCTCTGGAGTCGATGGCGCATGTCCTACGTCAAGCCCAAGCCGGGTCGGTACCGCCGCCTCAAGGACGGTGTCGAAGTCCAGGTCACCAACTGCACCGGCACCGAGTGGAACTCCGAAGTCGCCGTCCAGGGAGCCCGGCTGTCCCACGTGCGGCTGGAGAACTTCTGGAAGAAGTACGAAGAGGTGACCCAGTGACCGCCGTCGTGTTCACCCCGGCCGCCCCGGCCCTGAACATCCACGCCGCCAAGGACGCGCTCTACCGCAGCGACAACGGCATCAAGGCCCGCCCCGGTGACGCCGCCCTGATCGCCGACTACGACAGGTTCCTCGGCGCGCAGGAGTACACCTTCTGGGCTTCCGTGGATGCCGACGAGTACGCGATGTGGCTGGCTGAGCAGTGCCGCTACTGCGGGCCGAAGGGCGCATCCGGTCCGGACTGCGGTGACTGCCCCGAAGGCGCGGAGGTGGCCGCGTGAGCCTCGCCACCGCAATCATCAACCCCTACTGGGACACCATCCGCGACCACGCCACCAACGGCCAAGTCGATCCGTACCCGTGGCCCGCCGAGAACAACTCGCCGCGCCGCACCGCACTCACCGACCGCTACGCCTGGACCATCACCGACCCGGCCACCGTAGCTTTCGTCGCCGAACACCTGAACGGTCTCGCCATTGACCCGCTCGCCGGCACCGGCTACTGGGCGTACCTGCTCGGCCAGGCCGGCGTCGAGGTGGTCGCATCTGACCACCAGCCGCCCAACGAAACCACCAACCACTACCACCACGCCGGGGTCACCCACACGCGGGTGAAGCAGGACGACGCCATAAAGGCTGTCGCCCGTCGCTGCGCCGGATGGTCCCTTTTCCTGGCGTGGCCGCCCTACGACGAGCCGACCGGCACGAACATCATCCGCGCCTACGAGGGCGACCGGATCGTGTACGTCGGCGAAGGCTACGGGGGTTGCTGCGGCGACGACGCAATGTTCGAGCTGCTGGGTTCGGAGTGGGTTCAAGTGGCAGAGCACCGGCCGGTGCAGTTCGCCGGGATCCACGACTTCGTGACGGTGTACGACCGGCGGGCGGGTGGCCTGTGACCGCCGCCGCCTTGGTGGAGTCGCCGACCGGCACCCCTCCCCCGCTGCCCCCGGTACCGCCCCCACCCACCGGGCACGCCTACCCCACCTGCGGGCGGCCGACGCCGGGCCTGCTGGCCCTCTGCTGGAAGCCCGTGTGCCTCACCGCCTACCTGAACGAGGACGCGAGGTACGACGACTGATGACCATCACCGTCCCCGGCGTCTACGACATGACCGAAGACGACTACCACGCCCACCCCGCGCTCTCGTCCACCGGCGCCCGGAAGCTCCTATCCCCGTCCTGCCCCGCCCTGTTCCACCACGACCGGGAGAACGGATCCGAGCACAAGCGGGAGTTCGACCTCGGGCACGCCGCCCACATGCTCGTCCTCGGTGCCGGGCCGGAAATCCACGTCGTCGACGCCGGCAACTACCAGACAAAGGCCGCCCGTGAAGACCGCGACGCCGCCTACACCCGAGGTGAGATTCCGCTCCTGCCCGCCGAGTTCGACACCGTCCAGGCCATGGCCGGCAAGCTGCGGCAGCACCCCCGGGCCGCCGAACTGTTCGCCCCCGACGGGGTCGCCGAGCAGTCCCTGTTCTGGGTCGACGCGGAAACCGGCGTTCAGTGCCGGGCCCGGCTGGACTACCTGACCACCAACCGGATCGTCGACTACAAGACCACCACCAGCGCGAACCCCGGGCACATCGCCAAGGCCGTCGACAACTTCGGCTACCACCAGCAGGACGACTGGTACCGCACCGGGGCGATCGAACTGGACCTTGTCGCCCCGGACGCCGCGTTCACCTTCGTCTTCCAGTCGAAGACCCCTCCCTACCTGGTGACGGCGGTCGAGCTGGACGACACCGCGTTGAAGATCGGCTACGAGCGGAACCGGCTCGCCTTGCAAATCTTCCGCGACTGCACCGAAACCGGCGTGTGGCCTGCCTACAGCGACGGAATCGAAGTCATTTCCCTGCCCGCGTACGCGGAGCGCCGCCACCACGAGGGGATCCTCCTGTGACCGACACCATCACCACCAGTGGCATCAACGCCGCGCTGGCCGAACTCCAGACCCAGCTTCCGCGCATCACGAAGGACCAGACCGCGAAGGTGAAGTCGGAGCGGACCGGCGCCCAGTACAGCTACACGTACGCCGACCTCGCCCAAGTCTCCGCCCAGGTTCTACCCATCCTGGGCAAGCTCGGCCTAGCCTTCACCTCCCGGCCGACCGTGAACGACGGCAAATTCGTGCTCGTCTACGAGCTGCGGCACGTGTCCGGTGAGGTCATCCCCGGCGTGTACCCGCTGCCTGAGCGCGGCACCCCGCAGGAGATCGGTTCGGCGATCACCTACGCCCGCCGGTACTGCCTGTGCGCGGTCACCGGTGTCGCCCCGGACGACGACGACAACGACGCCGTGGTGGCGCAGAAGGGCGCGGAGCGGCGCCGGGACGCCCGCAGCCAGCCGCAGCAGCCGGCCGAGCAGGGCAAGCAGCCGATCACCGGTGAGCAGCAGAGCCGCCTCCAGAAGGTGTTCACCGAGCTGGGTGTCACCGACCGGGCGGACAAGCTCAAGTACGCGGTCGACGTGGTGAAGCGTCAGGTGTCGTCGGCGACGGAGCTGACCCACTTCGAGGCGGGCCGGGTCATCAAGCAGGCGGAGCGGGATCTGGCGCAGCAGCGGGCGGCCAAGCCGCAGGCTGAGGCGGTTGGGAGCCCGGCGTGACCTGGCACCTCGGCCCGATGCTGGCCTACGACTGTGAGACCACCGGCGTTTCGGTCGAGACCGACCGGATCGTCACCGCCGCCGTCGTCCTCATCGAGCCGGGCCACGAGCCGCACATCCGGTCCACCGTCATCAACCCCGGCGTTGAGATCCCTGAGTCCGCCGCCGAGATTCACGGGTGGACGACCGAGCGGGTACAGGCTGAGGGCCGGGAGCCGGCCCAGGAGTTGGAGTGGATCGCCGCCGACCTGGCCGCCGGTCTCGCCACTGGCACCCCGCTGGTCATCGCCAACGCCCCCTACGACCTGACGCTGCTCGACCGGGAGTTGCGCCGACACAACCTGCCCACCATCGACGTGCGGCTCGACGGCAAGCCGATCAGCTCGGTGGTCGACCCGATGTGCCTCGACAAGGCCCTCGACCGGTACCGGCCGGGCAAGCGGAAGCTGACCGACCTGTGCTCCACGTACGGGGCGCGGATTGACACCGCCCACGACTGCACGGCTGACGCGCTGGCCGCTGCCCGGGTGGTGTTCATGATCGGCCAGCGGGCGCAGAAGGCCATCGCCGATCCGGGGGCGGTCCGGGAGTTGTACGCGGACCGGCGGTACCCGGAGAACATCGTCGACAGCTTCCAGAAGTTCGGCCGGCTGACGCTGGCTGAGGTGCACGCCGCCCAGGTGGTGCTGTACGCGAAGCAGGCCGAGGGGCTCGCCCGGTACTGGCGGCAGAAAGCGACGGAGGACGAGTACCGGGCCGCGTCGGTTACCGACCTCGGCGAGCGGGATCTACTGCTGCGCGACATCGAGGATCTTCGGCGACGGGCAGACGGCGTGTCGAGCGAGTGGCCGATTCGTAACTTCCAGGCCGAAGCGGCAGCAGCCGGTGGTGCAGCATGAAGGCATCTGAAGTTGTTGCCGGCGCGCGAGCGGGCCGATGGACCGTGATCGGCTCCCGCCGGCCGGGCGAGATGTTCGTGGATTGCCGCTGTGATTGCGGCACCGAGGCGCGAATCAACTACAGCAACCTTGGACGGCACTCCCGATCCTGCGGCTGCCTCTCGCGCGAGGTTGCAGCCACCACGCACACGACTCACGGTGGCTACGGCACGCCCGCTCACCGCTCATGGCGAAACATGCTGGACCGCTGCACCCGAAAGAGCAGCACGCAGTACCCGTACTACGGGGGCCGTGGCATCACCGTCTGCGAACGGTGGATGAGCTTCGAGAACTTCCTTGCCGACATGGGCGAACGCCTCCCTGACCACACCTTGGACCGCATCGACAGCAACGGTCCGTACTCACCGGAGAACTGCCGGTGGGCGACCATGGCCGAACAAGCCAACAATCGCCGCCGTAGCGGCCCGGTCCGGACTGACGCGTGCTCGAATGGGCACGCGTGGACTCCCGCTAACACCCGACTCTCGCGCAAGGGTGCTCGCCGCTGCCGGACGTGCGAAAGGAGCGCGGCCAGACAGCGTGCGGCCGCGCGGGCCGACGCGAAGAAGTTGCGGGAGCGCGCCGACGGCGTCAGCACCGACTGGCCGATCCGACCGTTCGGTGGTGCCTGATGGCTGACGTTCTCAACCCGGTCGACATCGAGGCCGCTATCCGGTCCTGCTCCGACCGCATCGCCAACGGGGTGCGGGTGTGCTCCGAACGGTACGACGCGTTCTTGAAGGCCGACACCGCCTATGACCAGGCGTTCGCTCGGGCGTACATGGCGCATCAGGGGCCGCAGACGGAGAAGAAGTACGCGGCCGAGCTGGCGACTGCGACTGAGCGTGCTGCTCGGGACGCCGCCGACGTGGCGTACCGGTATGCGGATCGGACGGCGAAGGCCCTGGAGATGGAGCTGCGCGCCTGGCAGAGCGTGAACGCCTCGGTGCGGTCCATGTATGCGGTTACGGGGCACTGATGGAGCGCCGTTCCCCGCTGCGGGCGATGTCGGAGAAGAGGCGTCAGCGTCTCGCCGAGCAGGGCAACCGCAGCCCGTTCTCCACCCTCACCAACGGCACTCCGGCCCGCAGCACCTTCCCCACCCGCAAGACCAACACTGGCCCCACCCCGTCCGTGCGGACCCTGGTGGCCGCCCGATCCGGCGGCTGGTGCGAATGGCCCGGCTGCCCCCACACCGCCACCGACCTGCACCACCGGCTCAACCGCAAAACCGGCGGACGGCACGGTGCTGCCGCTGCCCGCATCAACGGGGCGGCGTGGCTACTGGCCGCCTGCCGCCCCCACCACGAGCAGGTGACCAGCCCCACCGGTGACGTGCGGGTGCGGGTGGAGGCGATGGGCTGGCTGCTGCGCGAGCACCAGGACGCCGAGACGACGCCGGTGTTGACCCGCCACCACCCGCTGCCGGTGCTGCTGACCGCCGCCGGCTCCATGACCACCACCCCCAACCACATTCCTGCCTGAGGAGGCACCCATGGGATACATCGCACACGACGCCATCATCGTCACCACCGACGCCGACTGCCGGCCCGGCGGTCTACCCGACATCAACGCGTTCCGGGCATCGCTGCCCCCGCCGTTCCAGCCGCTGGTCATCGGCCCGGTCAAGTCGATCGTCAACGACTACGTCTCCTACGTGTTCCTGCCCGACGGGTCGAAGGAGGGGTGGGACACCTCCGACGAGGGGGACGACTGCCGGGCCCGGTTCGTGGCGTTGTTCGACCAGCGGTACGAGGAAGACGGGTCGACGCACGACAAGTGGGTTGGTGTCCGGTTCGGTGGGTCCGCTGAGTACGGGGACGCAGCGAAGATCACCGGTTCGTACGAGGCGGGGGTGGCCGCGTGAACGCCGCCGACTACCAGCGGGCCAACGCCCTGCCCGAGGACATGTCCGTGTTCGACGACTGGGCGACCGTGCACACCACCGACGACGGGGTGGCCATCCGGTTCGCCGTCAAGGAGCAGGTACGGGCGGTGAAGCCCTGATGGCCGCCACCCTCACCGACAACCCCGGCGCCAACCTGCTCGGCGAGTACATGTCCAACATCTCCCAGGAGGTGTACGCCGCCGGCTGGATGACCAGCACCGAATGGAACCTGTGGCACGCGCTGCTCGACTGGCGTGCCACCGGCCGTGCCTACTGGTGGCCTGCCGATCACTCTGACGACATCACTCGGCACATGCCGCAGCTCGACTGGTTGCAGAAGCAGACCGGCGGCTGGGTGTGGTGGCTGGACGACGGAATGCGGTTCGTGCCGGAGGACCGGTGGCTGCGTCTCGTCGCGGCCCGGGATGCCTCCCGGTGGGGATGGCAGACGAAGAACAGTGAGCTGAATGTGGCGGTGGCCCTGTGACCGGCCGCAAGCCCGAAGACGCGTTGCAGCGGCAGGTGCTCGAAATGTGCAAGCTGCTGCACCTACACACCGCCCACTTCCGGCCCGCCCTCACCCGCACCGGCCGGTGGATCACCCCGGTCGGCGGCGACGGCAAAGGCTGGCCCGACCTCACCATCGTCGGCCCCGGCGGCATCCTCTTCCGCGAACTGAAGTCGGCCACCGGCTCCCGCACCCCCGAGCAGCGGCAGTGGGCCGGATGGCTCGCTGAGGCCGGGGCGGATGTGGCGGTGTGGAAGCCCCGCGACATGGAGTCGGGGCGGATCAAGGCCGAGCTGGAGGCGATCCGCAGGCCAGTCTCCCGCCTGCTGTCGGAGGTGGCCGGTGCCTGACGCCCTGCTGGCCACCCGGCCCGCCCTGCCCTACACCACCCGCCACGGCCTGACCGTTCAGCGCATCGGCGCCGCCATCTACATCGGCGGCCAGTGGTACAGCCCGACCGAAGCCCGGGACCTGGGTGCCGTCATCGGACGCGCCGTCGCGCAGGTCGGCGCCATCCGCACCCCCAACCACACCCCCGAAGGAGCCTGACATGGCCGACACCAACATCGAGTGGACCCAGCGACCCGGCACCATCGGCGCCGTCTGGAACCCCACCACCGGCTGCGACAAGATCAGCGACGGATGCACGAACTGCTACGCGCTCACCATGGCCAAGAGACTCAAGGCCATGGGCCAGGACAAGTACCAGAACGACGGCCACCCGGTAACCTCCGGCCCCGGCTTCGCCGTCACCGTCCACTCCGACGAGCTGGGCACCCCCCTCAAGTGGCGCAAGCCGCGCACCGTGTTCGTCAACTCGATGAGCGACCTGTTCCACGCCCGGGTGCCGAGGTCGTTCGTGGCTCGTGTCTTCGCGGTCATGGCCGCCACTCCGCAGCACACCTACCAGATCCTGAGTAAGCGGCCCGAGCGGATGCAGCGGCTGATCGGTGAGGAGATCGACGGCGGCGGCCAGGCACTGCTGGAAGCCGCCGAAGCAAACGGCTTCACCACCGTCGCCAACACCCTCTACGAGGCGACCTGGCCACTGCCGAACGTGTGGCTGGGCACCAGTATCGAGTCCGACGAGCACACCGGCCGGGCCGATGCGCTGCGCAACACCAACGCCGCCGTCCGGTTCATTTCCGCCGAACCCCTGCTCGGGCCGCTGCCGTCGCTCGACCTGACCGGCATCGACTGGCTGATCGTCGGCGGCGAGTCCGGACCCGGCTCCCGACCCCTCGACCTCGGCTGGGTGCGTGAGCTGGCCGCCAAGGCGCAGGACGCGGGCACCGCCCTGTTCGTCAAGCAGCTCGGGTCGGTGTGGGCGCGAGACACCTCCGTCGGCGGCGAGGCTGTCGCCCGGACGGATCCGAAGGGCGGAAAGTGGGAATCCTGGCCGACCGATCTGCGGGTCCGCGAGTACCCGGCCCAGCGTGTGGCGGTGACCGCGTGAGCCCGCAGCGGATCCAGCGCCTGCGCACCCCCGGGTGGCGCAAGCCGCACAACGCCGTGATCATCGACCGCACCAGCCGCTACGGCAACCCGTTCAAGGCCGCCGACGCCGTCGCCAACGGGTTCGCCGACAACGAGGCCGACGCCCGCAAGGTGTGCGTGGACTCGTACGACCGGTGGCTCGACGGTGAGCCGGAGTACGCCAGCGTGGAGCCGGCCCGCCGGCAGCGGATCCTCGACGACCTGCACCTGCTCGTCGGCAAGGATCTGGCGTGCCCGTGCGCGCCGGGCGAGCCCTGCCACGGTGATCCCCTGATCCGTAGGGCTGCCCGCCTCGGCCGTCAGGCGGTGTCGCTGTGAGGGGCCGGTCGTCTGCCGCCAACTACCTGTCCACCGACCACGGCGACCGGTGGCGTGACCGGGGAGTCTGCCGCGACGACGATCCCGAGCTGCACTTCCCGATCGGCACCTCCGGACCCGCCCTACTCCAGACCGAGCAGGCCAAGGCCAACTGCCGCCGCTGCCCCGTCATCGACCAGTGCTTGCAGTGGGCCCTGGGCAGCAACACCGAGTACGGGGTGTGGGGCGGCATGACCGAGGACGAGCGGCGTGCCGTCAAGCGCCGTGGCGGCCTGACCGTACTGCGGACCGCCGCATGACCACCTGCTCGACGGCCCGCCCCCTCACCGGGGCGGGCACCACCCACAGGAACAGGAACATGGACTACCGCACCTACGAACGCATCATCGACGCCGCCACCAACGGCAACATCACCCGCAACCCCGACTACGAGTACGTGAAAACCGGGCAGCGGCGGACTGTCAACGTCACCGAGCAGGTGCACGCCGCCGAAGCACGCGGCTACCTGAAACTCGGCTACGACGGCTCGGTGACGGTCACCGCCGCTGGTGTGGCGTGGCGGGGCCGGGAACGACTGCGGGCGCGTGGTGGGTGCCCGGCAGCGAAGGCCCCAACGTTCTCCGACGGCCAGGCGGTGGCGTGATGACCCGAAACGTTCAGCCCGCCGTCCACCTGATCGGCTGGACTCACTTCAACGCGCCGCTCATGGAGAATCTGACCGGCTGGTCGACCGACGCCGACGGCGGCCAAGCCCTCGCCGAGGCTGCCGGACGGGCTTGCTACCAGAGCTGGAAGAAGCCGAACCCGGCCACCGCGACGAACGCCGGCTACCTGGCGCACATCCTCGAAATCGGGCACCTGTCGGTGCTGGAGCACGGGTCGGTGACCTTCTACTTCACCGGGGTCTCCCGTTCCTTCACCCACGAGCTGATCCGGCACCGGCACTTCTCGTACTCCCAGCTGTCCCAGCGGTACGTCCCGGAGCGGGACGCGGCCATGGTGGAGCC